>FXLX01000012.1 GCA_900180385.1 uncultured Candidatus Thioglobus sp.
AGCCTCTTTTTTATGCTGGAGAATTGGTCAGGTCGAACGCTATGTTCGAAGGTGCTTCGCACCAAGAAGATAGTGTTAGACCGCAGGTCAACTCCACCGTTCACACGGCGCGAAGCGCCGTGTGAACGCCTAGCATAACTTGACGGTTTTACACAGAGCAGAACGAAGTGACGCGGCGTGTAAAACCGGTCAACGTTAATGCACTTGTTATGTTTTTTTACACTCATAAACACCCATGCTCCAATGCTTTGAGCCTGGGTTCTTTGGACCAGACCAACCTGACCTTCTTAGCTCATTAGCTAAAATACGATTATAAACGCCATGCCCTACAAATAATACGCTTTCATAGTCATGGGCTATTTCCGTAAGTTTTTTAACCGCTTCTATTGCCCTTATTTTTGCTTCTTTAAATGATTCAGAATTCCTAGAATAACCCAGCAACCAGAGCACCCTAAATGTAACTGCCCATATTTTGGGTGATAATTTCAATGTCTGCCAATTAGCGACGGGTAAACCTGCCTCATTAAATACTGCATTAGACAAAACAATATCTCCCGCATTTAATGCTTTTGCAGATTCTATTGATCTCGGTAAGTCACTGCAAACGATAGCGTTACATTCATTGGCGCAACTAAATGCTTGCGTGGTTGGTTTAGATGATGGACTTAAGCCAGAGGTATTATATTCTTGCACCCATTCGTAAAATGCAGATGCACTTAGTTTTTTTAATGACGGAATAATAGGTTTCCCGTGTCTAAGCAGAGTAATTTTCATTTGTTTCCTTTTTAAACATAACGCTTTGCTAAGCGGCAGACAAAGTGATGGGCTTTTTGTGCGAGAGAGAGCGAAGCGAATGCACAAAAAGACCGGCAGTTTGGCTGTCCAGTGGAGGCGCGTCTTTTTGCGCCTGAACGATGCTTGAGCAACTTGTTATACATTTAGCCTAGCAGTTACTTCGATTTCTAATTTCATGTTTTCGTCCAGCAAACCTGCTTCAAACATAGTGGCAGCAGGCTTAGCATTACCTAAGTATTTCTTGAAAATTGGGCAGCATGACTCGAAATCGCGCTTATCTGGGAAAATATAGCGAACTCTTACTACATTTTTTAGATTACTACCTGCTTCAATAAGTGCCTGCTCAATATTTTTGAAGCATTGATCGGCCTGTTCCACAACGTTACTAGAAATAGACATAGTTTCGTAATTAAATCCTGTGGTTCCTGAAACAAAAACATAGTCTCCATCTGCCACTGCACGAGAGTAACCAATGTTTGATTCAAATTTAGAGCCACTGGAAATATATTTACGATTCATTTAATTACTCTTGTTTATACACATTTGACCACCAGCATCTCTGTAGCCCCTTTTTGGAATTCATATTCAACTGGAATAAGTGAAGCATTACAACCAGATTTTTTTATAGCAGACATTACTGGCTCTAAGTGAGGTGAAATTTGATTGTTGCTAATTGATAGTAACGGATAAACTCGAACTTCACTGGCTACGCGGCATAGCTCTCTCATTGACAGGATATGCTGCTCTTGATTGACATGCTCACTGTATAAAAATAAATAATGTGAGCATAGTGCTAACTCAAACTCTGTATTATTAAATGGTAGTGTTGGTAGTGAAGCATTTATATACCGCCCTGATTTTTTACCTAGCTCATAATCACTTAAAAAGGCTTGCATTGCATCCATTCTAACTTGACCCATAGCTTCAACATCAGCGATATTTTTCCAAACATAATCACCCTTGTTTTTAGCCACTTGATCCATTACTTGAGGGTATACCTCGTCAATTCTTGAGCGTATTTCTTCGGTACTAAATTGGTATACTGGATCAATGGACACTACATTATTACCAGTTTTGGATAATTCAGCGTTAAAGCAGGCTGGGCCATCACCACAGCCAAGTATGTTTTTTTTGAGGTCGTTCTCTGATAACGAAAACATTTCCTTATATTCGTTTAATGACCTTCCCCAAGGGACTACTTTTGATAATTCCATAAAATTCGACTTTGTGTATAACTATTAGTATAAGGCATTATCGCCCTGATACACTATATTAAAAACAAAATCGGGCATATTCACCCAGTTTTACTGAAAAAATTTCTAATAACCTAATATTGGGTATTATGGTAAAAATCGGTTAATTAATTAAATTGAATTTTTAATATTTATGATCATTGTACCTACAAATAAAACTTTACTAGAAGAAATGCGGGAATTGCTGCGTAGGCAGGGGTGCGCCTATGCAACTGAAAATACTTACCTAGATTGGGTGAGGCGCTTTGTGAAATTTTCAAATGTGCAAAGCAGGATTGAGATGCTTGAAAATGCTGAGCAAAAAAGTTGAAAGGTTTTTAACGAATTTGGCGATTAAACAAAAGGTGGTGCCGAGTACGCAAAATCAAGCGTTTAATGCTTTGCTCTTTTTACATGAACAAGTACTAGAAATATCCATTAAAAATGAAAACATTCAAGCGCTTCGTGCCAAGAAGAAAATTCATGTCGCTATCGTACTAACGCAAGAAGAAGTGGCAATCGTTATTCACAATATGAAAGGCGTGTATAGACTAATGCTGTCACTCATGTATGGTGGTGGATTGCACATTAAAGATATAGATTTTGGCTTTGATAATATTTATATTTTTGACTCAAAATCTCAATCAGATCGCACCCTGCCTTTGCCAAATAAAATTAAGGATGAGCTTAAACTGCATATAGATGACGTGTGCAGAACACACACTCAAGATTTAAACAAGCTGTTGACAGATCCCACATTAATAAAAAAATATCATCGCACACATTTAGGCATTCTTATGCCACTCATTTGCTACAAAATGGGGTTGATATTCGATCCATTCAAGAGTTACTTGGACATAAGGATATTTCCGCTACGATGATTTACACGCATGTGGTTAAAGAGCTGAATAAGGGTAATATTAAAAGTCCTTTGGATTTTTAAAAATTTAGGAGATAATAAAAATCAGATGAGAATACTCAGGTGCAGGCCTTGCTTGCACCTATAAACGGCCAATTTAGGCAATAAAATCAGTGTTTTTATGAGTTTTAGGACTGTTTATATTTAATTTATTGAAATAAATTGAACATAAATAAAAATTTCCGAAATTTTAACAATGGGCTATTTTTTAAAATTTTATCAGGTTAAATGATGATTATGAATTATCAACTGATTCGCTCCAAACGAAAAACATTGAGTTTGCAAATTAACAGCAATGCTGAGTTAATTGTGCGGGCGCCAAATCGATTATCTGTAAAAAAAATAGAGCAATTTATTGATGAAAAATCAAATTGGATTAATAAAAAATTCACCACTATCCAAGCTAAAAAACTAAAAAAATCTAGTTATCTAGAAGGTGAAAAATTCTTATATTTGGGCAATGAATACCCATTAAATCTCAACAATTCTCATGCTAAAGGATTGGCGTTTAATGGCCAAAAATTCAGTCTTAATGCTGGTGGAAAAGAAGAGTTTTTAGTTTGGTATAAAGCTGCTTTTAAAAAAATCGCCCTACCACGACTTGAATATTACGCCAAAGAAAATAAGCTAATTTATAAACAAGTAAGACTCAAAGCGCAAAAAACACTTTGGGGTTCTTGTAGTTACGTAAACAACATCAATCTTAATTACTTATTAATTCAAGCACCTATTGGTGTGATTGACTATGTTATTGTGCATGAGCTTGCGCATATTAAACACAAGAATCATTCCAGAAATTTCTGGAAATTTGTCAATCAAATGCTGCCAAACTATAAAGCCAGCAAACGCTGGCTTCAAGACAATGGCTACAGGCTAAAAAACCTGTAAAAACTACTTGTCGTTAAACTTTGTTGTTGCCTCTTCCATGGCTGCTTTCAAGGTATCCATTTGAGCCATTTCAACAATAATATCACCGCCACCAACTAATTCAGAATTAAAGTATATCTGTGGGAAAGTCGGCCAATCTTGAAATGCTGGTAAGTTTTGCATAACTTCTTGATCTTCAAAAATATTCACATAAGCAAATTCAACACCTGTTGAAGACAAAGTTTGTGCTGCTGTTGCTGAAAAACCACACTGTGGAAATTGTGGCGTACCTTTCATATAAAGTACAACGGGTGCACTGTCTACTTGTTGTTGGATTCTTTCCATTATGTCCATCACTCACTCCTTTCTTACGTGTATAAAAGCTTAATATTTTACTCTTATATTAGTGTTTTATTGTTTAATTGCCTGAGCAATTGTATATTTTTGCCCTTGCTTTAATTTTTTATAGTTACCAAAAACAGATTTAAAATTATCTTTAATAAAATGACGCAATCCATTAATAGTTACAAAGGTGATTTTTCCGCCTGGTTTAAGTGCATCATAAGCATCATATAAAATAATACTAAGTTGCTCTCTGCCAACTTTAGCAGGTACATTCGATAATACCTGATCAAAATAATTTTGCTTACCAACGGCTGAAAAAGCATCAGATAAATAAGCCTGAGCATTATTAATTTGATTAAGCTTGGCATTGATATTTGATAATTCAACTGCAACAAAATCCTTGTCAACCATATGCACTTCACCTTGAGGGCAAGACTTAGCCACTGCCAAGCCAATGGGGCCGTAGCCGCAACCCAAATCAAGGCATTTATCTGCGTTAGAAATATCAAGATATTTCATAAATAGAATTGTACCATCGTCAATCGCTCTAGGACTAAATACACCCCAGCGTGTTTTTAAGGTTAGACCATAGCCTAATAAATTAGTCTGAATGCTTAGCTCTTGTTTTAATTTTGGAATATCTTGACGATTAAACATGGTTATTTTTTATTGATTTTTTCTTGGCTTTAGCAGCAATAATTTGGCTAGCATTATCACCAATATGATCTTCGCCCCTTGCCTTTGCAAGTTGAACTTGTTTTTCTCTTTCACGATATCGACCGACTTGCTCTTCACTTTTAGATCCGTGACATCGTGGACATGAAACACCTTTCTCATAGTGCTCATGCTCTTTATCTTGGTTGGTAATCGGGTATCGACAAGCATGGCATTGATCATATTGACCTTGTTCAAGATTATGCTTTACCGCTACTCGCTCATCAAATACAAAACATTCCCCCTCCCACATACTGCCCTGTTCAGGTATATCCTCAAGGTATTTAAGAATACCGCCTTGCAAATGATAGACCGTATCAAAACCTTGAGTTTTTAAATAAGCGGTGGACTTTTCACAACGAATACCGCCCGTACAAAACATGGCTACTTTTTTACCTTTATACTGCTCTAGATTATTTTTAGTATATTCTGGGAACTCTCGAAATGTTTCGGTATTTGGATTAACGGCACCTTTAAAGGTGCCTATTTCATATTCATAATCATTTCTTGTGTCGATTAAAATAACATCTGGATCACTGATTAATTCATTCCAGTCCTGTGGTGACACATAAGTGCCAACAGATTCTTTAGGGTCAATGCCTGAAACACCTAATGTAACAATTTCCTTTTTAAGTTTAACCTTGAGACGCTTAAATGGTGTACTTTCACTATGAGAAAATTTAATTTCTAATTGATCAAATCTCCCATTTTTTTCAAGAAATTCTAAAAACTTACTAATTGATGTCTGCTTTCCAGAAATTGTTCCATTAATGCCCTCTAAGGCCAACAAAATAGTACCTTTTATTTCCAGTTCAACCATGAGCTCGCGCAAAGGATTTCTAAACTCTTCAAAATTATCCAAACGTACGAACTGATACAAGGCGCAAACTGTAAACATAGAAGTTCTAACAATCAATTAAATAAATCTATTTTACCGTAAAGGTATAATTTCAATATACAAAAAAAGACTACGCCCGTCATGAAAAGACCTGAACTACTACCCCCTTCTGGATCATTCAAACATATGCGCTATGCTTACGCCGTTTATGCAGGTCAGCCTAGATACTCTCTTAGAGTGCGCAACAATTCCTTTGATTTTGATACCTTAAAACAAGGCATTAGTGAAGCGCATGAACAAAACAAAAAATTCTTTGTTGCGTCGAATATTATTCCACATAATGCCAAAATAAAAACCTATATGACTGATATTGGGCCCGTTATCGAGCTATTTTAACCATCGCAATCCAAACCAAGGTTCACGCACCAACTCTTGTAGATGGAAATACGACGTTAAAGAAGCAAAAGAAACCATTGAAGGCGATATTAAAGCGGTAGAGATAAAGAATAATCAAAGTCGTCTTACTTGAAGAGGAAGGTCGCCCTGGTGAGCAAATGCCTGCCTATGAAGATGAACATGACACCTATATCATGAATTCAAAAGATTTACGCGCAGTTGAGCATATTCACACGCTAACAGCGATGGGTATTGACTCTCTAAAAATTGAAGGCAGAACCAAATCACACTACTATGCAGCTAGAACAGCACAAGTATATCGTCAAGCAATTGATGACGCTGTTGTCGGACGTGAATTTAATCCTGATGCTTTTGGTGTGTTGGAAAATTTAGCCAATCGGGGTTATACCGATGGATTTTATCGTCGTCATCAACCTGAAGAATTACAAACTTATCTTGATAACTATTCTCGCTCCCATAAACAACAAGTTGTTGGTTAAATTTTAGAATATAAAGATGGAAAAGTGCTAATCGAAGCTAAAAATAAATTTAGCGTTGGAGACTCAGTTGAAGTGATTCTGCCTAGCGGCCGTTTCAACATTCAAGTCAACTCTATGATTACAGAATTCAATGAAGTTCTAGATGTGGCCAAAGGTAGCGGCTACCGAGTATGGATCCCAATGCCAGAAATCAAACCAGAGCTTGGCTTTATTGCTCGTAATTTTGATGAAAAAATTACAATCAAAAATAAAAATATTAAAAAAGATCTTGATCAAAAAATACGTCGCCCTTCTTGGTAGTAATCTAGCGCGCTAACGTATAATAACATTCTTTATTACAAGAATTATTAACGTGCTTGACCAAATTCATTCTCCACAAGATATAAAACAGCTGGATCTAATTCAGCTGCAGTCTTTGGCAGATGAAATTAGGGCGTTTTTAATTAAAAATATTCAAAAAACCGGCGGTCATTTAGCGCCAAATCTTGGCACCATTGAAATGACGCTAGCCATGCATTACGTATTTGATACGCCCAAAGATAGTTTTGTATTTGATGTTGGTCATCAAGCTTATACGCACAAAATCTTAACTGGTCGCCTTGATAAGATGCACACCTTGCGTCAAAAAGACGGCCTTTCAGGCTTTACTAAGCGTTCAGAGAGTAAACATGATAGCTTTGGTGCAGGGCATTCATCCACCTCAATAAGCGCCGCATTAGGCATTGCTATCGCTAATGGCATTCATAAAAATAACAATAAATCATTGGCTGTGATTGGTGATGGTGCTTTAACAGGTGGCATGTCATTTGAAGCACTTAATCATGCAGGTGATAGTAATGCAGATTTGCTAATCATTCTCAATGACAACGACATGAGTATTTCTAAAAATGTTGGCGCTATGAATAAATACTTAACCAGGCTAATTTCTGGAAAAGTATATTCCACCATGAAATCTAAATCATTAGGATTTTTAGAAAAAATGCCAATGATTCATGAGTTTGCCAAACGTTCAGAAGAGCATCTCAAGGGTATGGTATTACCCAGTACTTTGTTTGAGGAGTTGGGTCTTGATTATTTTGGCCCTATTGATGGCCACGACCTGCCAACGCTAGTCAAAACCCTGAAAAACCTTAAAATCCAAAATAAACCGCGACTATTACACATTATCACTAAGAAAGGCTTTGGCTTAGAATCAGCAGAAAATGACCCCTGCAAGTTCCATGGCATAGCCCCTGCTCAAACCAATGCTAGTACTTTACCAAGCTATAGTAGTGTTTTTGGTACTTGGCTTAATAACACAGCAAAGTACAATAAAGACTTAGTTGCTATTACACCTGCTATGTGCACAGGATCAGGCATGAGTGATTTTGAGCAGAATTTTCCAGACCAATACTTTGATGTTGGTATTGCTGAACAACATGCTATTACCTTTGCTGGTGGCTTAGCCACACAAGGCTTAAAACCCATTGTTGCCATTTACTCAACCTTCTTACAACGTGGATATGATCAACTCATTCACGATATCGCCTTGCAAGATTTGAATATTGTTTTTGCCATTGATCGTGCAGGTTTGGTTGGCGCAGATGGCGCAACCCACGCAGGTAGTTTTGATCTTAGTTTTTTACGTTGCATTCCCAACATCACTATTATGTCGCCAAGCAATGCCCAGCAAATGTATCAAATGCTAAATACTGCATTTGAAATGCCTGGCACAATATGTGTACGCTACCCTCGTGGCACTTCTAATATTGAAGATTACATTAGCAGCGAGCTAATCAAAGTTGGAACTGCCAAGGTTGTACGTCAAGGTGCTAATATTGTCATTCTTGGCTTTGGTACAATGCTTGAAGCTGCCATTGAAGCAGGAAATGTACTTAATGCAACTGTTGTTGACATGCGCTTTGTTAAGCCTTTGGATGAATCCTTATTAATCCAACTCTCCAAGGATCATTCACAATTTATATCTATTGAAGATAATGCCGCAAACGGTGGTGCAGGCAGCGCTGTAAGTGAGTTTTTACATAAAAATAAACTAAGCACAGGTTTAAAAATTCTTGGGCTTCCAGATAAATTCACTGAGCAAGGCTCACAATCTGAACTTTATAAGCTCTACAATTTAGATGCAGCTGGCATTATCAACGCTTCCAAGTCATGAAAAAACTGCTAAAACGCTATAGTCCCAAGCCAAATGATCTTAAAAATCACAAGCATTTAGGCTGGCTTAGCAAACATCTACATAATGCTAGCTTATGGAATTTTAACCGAAAATCAATTTCTAAAGCCTTTGCAGTAGGGCTTTTTTGCGCTTTTGTTCCAGTGCCATTTCAAATGCTGTTGGCCGCACCAGCTTCAATTATTTTTGGTGCAAATCTACCCTTGGCAATTGCACTTGTATGGATTACCAATCCAATTACCATACCACCTATTTACTATGGCTGCTACAAACTTGGTGCCTGGATTTTAGGTGTACAAATTGAGACTGATTTTGTCATGTCTTTGGAATATGCTTGGCAAGTGTTTGATACAATTTGGCAGCCATTTTTATTAGGCTGCTTGATTTTTTCAGTTGTCAGCTCGATTATTGGCTACTTTAGCGTACAGTTGATTTATCGTTATCGCGTGTATAGGCGCCTAAGCAAGCTATAAATTATCTGGATTAAGCTTGAGTTGTGCTCTAATTTTTGCCTCAAGCACATCAACTAAATCTTCATTTGAAATTTTTTGATCTGTTTTTCCATCAACATATATTAGATTTGGCTCACCGCCTGTTAGTCCAACAGAAACCGCTTTAGCCTCACCAGGGCCATTTACTACACAGCCAATAACAGCAGCATCAATTGGCTGTGTAATGTCCTCTAAACGAGCCTCTAATTCGTTAACCACCTTAATCACATCAAATTTTTGTCGCGAACAAGATGGGCATGCAATTAGGTTGACGCCTTTTTGGCGTAAATTTAACGACTTAAGGATATCAAAACCAACACGCACTTCATCGACTGGGTCAGAAGCCAAAGACACACGAATAGTATCACCAATACCTTCAGATAATAACAAACCCAAACCAATAGCTGATTTAACCGTACCCGAGCGCAATGATCCTGCTTCTGTAATACCTAAATGTAGCGGATTATCGATTTGTGATGCTAATTGCTTATAAGCAAAAACAGTCATAAATATTTCGCTAGCTTTGAGTGAAATCTTAAAGTTATCAAAATTAAGTTTATCTAGAATATCAATATGTCTAAAGGCGGACTCCACCATTGCTTCCGGAGTTGGTTCAGTATATTTTTTTTGTAGATCTTTTTCTAAAGAGCCCGCATTAACGCCGATTCTAATTGGGATTCCATGATCTTTGGCAGCGGCCACAACCTCGCAAACACGATCCTCGCGGCCGATATTACCTGGATTGATACGCAAACAATCTGCACCATATTCGGCCACTTTAAGTGCGATTTTATAATCAAAATGAATGTCAGTAATCAGGGGAATATTGGCTTGTTTTTTAATCTCTTTAAAAGCTTCAGCAGCCTCCATGGTTGGAATAGAGATACGCACTAAATCAGCACCGGCTTTTTCAATGGCTGCAATTTGTTTTAACGTTGCTTTAACATCAGTGGTTAGCGTATTGGTCATACTTTGGACTGAGATTGGTGCATCGCCACCAATAGCAACATTCCCAACAAAAATTTGTCGTGACTTTCTTCTTATAATAGTGTGCGTTGCTTTCATTTTTCTTTAAATGTTTGAATAAGTTCGTCTAGCCCTTTATCGCTTTTCACGCGATAATCAATGACGCTCTGATAAGTTTGATCAGATTTAATGATAACACTACTTGGTGCTTCGATGATTTTTTTAGCTTTACTAATAACAATCAAAGTTTGGACAGGAGCTTTTTCAGCTGGATTTAAAGTTAATTGAGATATAAAATATCCACCAATAAATAAACATAATAAGGCAAAAATCCAAATTTTTAATCGTGAATTTTTCTTCGGCTTATTGGGGTAATAATCAATTCCTTCTAGCATTGGATCGGTTGGTTTTGTCTTTAATTTTCCCTGCTAACTGTCCGCATGCTGCATCAACATCTTCTCCTCGAGTGCGTCGAGTCATAGTGCGAATACCTTGAGAGAAGAGAATATTTTGAAATTTTTCAATCGTTCTGGCGCTCGATACTTGGTAATCAGATTGTGGAAATGAATTAAAAGGAATTAAATTTACCTTAGCCGAAACACCTTTTAACAATTTAGCAAGCTGTTGTGCATACTCAGCAGAGTCATTAATATCTTTTAACATCACATACTCAAATAAAATATGGCGCTCTTGCTTGCCAGCATTTATATAAATATCACAAGCTTTCATTAATTCATTAATTGGGTATTTTTTATTAATTGGCACCAATACATCCCGCAATTCATCTGTCGGCGCATGTAGAGAAATTGCCAAACTAACCGGTACTCGCTCGCTCATGCGCAACAATGCTGGAACAACGCCAGAACTAGAAATGGTTACCTTACGACGCGACAAGCCAAACGCCAAATCATCCAACAATAAATCACAAGCACTATAAACCGCCTCCTCATTAAGCATAGGCTCACCCATGCCCATAAATACTACATTAGAAATTCGCTTTGCAGATATTTTTAAATGTAAATTCGCTATTAACACCTGGCCAATGATTTCAGCCGTTGATAAATTACGATTAAACCCCTGATAGCCTGTTGAGCAAAATGTACAAGCT
Source organism: uncultured Candidatus Thioglobus sp. (assembly GCA_900180385.1). GTDB lineage: Bacteria > Pseudomonadota > Gammaproteobacteria > PS1 > Pseudothioglobaceae > Thioglobus_A. The sequence goes on from FXLX01000012.1 coordinate 11,345, forward strand.
AATGCACAGCCCACTTGTGATGAAATACAAAGTGTTCCGCGATCTTTTTCAGGGATATAAACCATTTCAATGTGGTTATCACCGCCTGTTTCAATCACCCACTTAACAACGCCATCTAACGCATGATTTTTACTCACAACTGTCGGGAATTCAATACAGGCGGTTTCTGATAATTCTTCTCTAAGTTTTTTACTGAGATTTAACATTTGATCAAAATCAAACACATAATCTTTATAAATCCATTTCATTAATTGCTTGGTACGAAAAGGTTTTTCACCTAATTTTTCAAAGAAATCACTTAAGTCATTTTGATTTAAATTTAATAGGTTTTGCTTTTGCATCATAACAAAAATAGCCCAGACAAAGCTGTACTACTTAACAATCAATAGAGGGCCTATTTTACAAGATAAGCCAGATCGACTCTTATCATTATTTGAGACATAAAAAAAGCACCCGAAGGTGCTTTTTTCTCAACTAACGAATAACGAATTAAGCGTTAACTGCATCTTTAAGTGATTTACCCGCTTTAAAAGCTGCCACTTTAGAAGCTTTAATTTGGATTGTAGCACCAGTTTGTGGGTTGCGGCCTGTGCGTGCTGCACGATCTCTAACCACGAACGAACCAAAACCAGTTAACTGTACGCCATCACCACTAGCCATAGCGCCAGTAATTGCACCAGTCATAGCATTAAGTGCACGACCTGCGTCTGCTTTTGATAAGTTTGCTGCTGATGCGATTGCATCAATTAATTCTGATTTGTTCATTTTTTTCCCTTTTTTGATATTATAAAAATTTATATTAAAAAATAAGCACTCTTATTAATTAATTTCCATCAATTATAGTTAAAAAATTGCTGTTAAATCAAGCAATTGCAAAAAAATGATTATAAAGCTTAAAAATACCTCTTAAACTGAAATATTTATCGATTCATATCTTTTAAGGTTCTTTGCTTGTCTCGCTGCCAATCTCTAGATTTAATATCTTGGCGCTTATCATGAGACTTCTTACCCTTAGCAACGCCGATTTCAAGCTTGACTCGTCCACGCTTCCAATACATCTTTAACGGTATTACAGTTACACCCTTCTGGTCAATTTTTTCTTTAAGTCGATTGATCTCTAATCGATTAAGCAATAGCTTTCGAGTTCGGGTTGGATCGGGATTTACATGAGTCGATGCACTTTGCAAGGCGGAGATGTGCGCACCAAACAAAAACATCTCACCATTTTTCATGATTACGTAGCTTTCTTTAATATGTGCTTTACTTTCGCGCAGGCTTTTTACTTCCCAGCCCTCTAAAGAAAGTCCAGCTTCCAACGTTTGTTCGATAAAATAGTCGTGACGTGCTTTTTTATTGAGCACGATTGTATTCGAACTTGTTTTAGATTTTTTGGATTTTTTTGCCATGCATCGACTCTCTAAAAGCGCTCTTGTGCCTTACTCGGCAGAGCAAATGTATCAATTGGTCAACCAAGTTGATGATTATCCGAAATTTCTCAACTGGTGTTCAAGTACCTCTATTTTAAAGCAAACTACTGATCAAATCATAGCCTCGGTTGAGATTAATAAAGCCGGTCTTAGGCAAGATTTTACTACAATAAACACCTTGATACCCAATCAACGCATTGATATGACTCTTAAAGAGGGGTTATTTAAACAGTTGCATGGATCTTGGGTGTTTAGCAAGCTTAATGACCAAGCTTGTAAGGTTGAGCTTAATTTAAGCTTCAGCTTTTCTTCTAAAATAATTGATATGGCCATTTCCCCTATTTTTACTAGCATTGCCAACTCCCAACTTGAGGCTTTTGTTAATAGAGCAAAAGAAGTTTATTGATGTTGTACGCCTTTAACAAACCCTTTGGTGTGTTGTGCCAATTTAGTGGTGAGGGTGATACATTAGCCAATTATATTAAAATTAAAAACATCTACCCAGCAGGTCGACTAGACAAAGATTCTGAAGGCTTATTACTGCTAACAGATGACGGAAAACTACAGCACAAAATATCACACCCTAAATTTGACAAACAAAAAACCTACATCGTTCAGGTTGACGGGAAAATCACTACTGATGCAATTACTCAGCTTTGTCGTGGTGTTACCCTTAAAGATGGGTTAACCAAGCCTGCAGAAGCTGTTATTATCGATGAGCCTAACTGGTTATGGGATCGAAATCCACCAGTTAGATTTAGAAAAGACATTCCCACTTCGTGGATTAAACTTGTTATTACTGAAGGAAAAAATCGGCAAGTTAGGCGCATGACGGCACAGGTTGGCTTTCCTACGCTTAGACTGATTCGCACCCAAATTGGTGATTGGAAGCTTGACAATATTGACATTGGAAAATATGAATCCTTTTAATCTTAGCTACGAAGCACTAATGTGCACAAATATTACTAAAAAAATTAAATTGGTTAATGAGTTGTACACGTTAAAAAATGAGTGTGGACTTGATTACCAATCATCTTGTAAAATTGTTGTTGTAGAGTACCCTGGAAGACCGGAAAAGCCATCCTTGGCTCGGTTTAACACCATGCCAAAACGTGGAAAATCTGATATTGGCTTTATAGAAACCATTCATGCGATTTGTCATATTGAATTTAATGCTATTAACTTAGCATTAGATGCGGCCTATCGTTTCAGGGGCATGCCTGATCAGTTCTATAAGGATTGGATTCAAGTGGCTTTTGAAGAATCACAACACTTTCAATTACTCAATAATTATCTAATCGAGCTTGGCTATCAATATGGTGATTTTGACGGTCATAATGGTTTATGGAAAATGACCCATGAAACTGATTATGATGTACTTGCTAGAATGGCATTAGTACCTAGAGTGCTTGAGGCCAGAGGCTTAGATGCTACACCGAAGATACAAAAACGCTTTACAAATTCCAACTTTAAGCCCATGGTTGGCTTGCTAGATATTATTTTTAAAGATGAAATTGGGCATGTAAAAATCGGCAATTATTGGTATCACCATTTATGCAAACAGAGAAATCTTGAACCCATTAAAACTTTTGATGAGCTAATTCAAAAACACATTGGAGAGGCTATTAGAGGGCCATTTAATATTGAAGCAAGAAAATTAGCTGACTTTACCGATCAAGAGCTAACCTATTTACAGGCCAACTAATCTAGACTGCGCAACCAAGTATCAATGGTTGTCACTAAAGCATCTGCTGTGCCGTTCTCTTTATAATAATGATCTGCCTTGTTAATAATTTTCTGCTTGCTTTTCTTATTATTGGCAACATTCATTAACCATTGTCGATCTTTAGCAGATCGCCTAACCCCAGGAAAATCTTTCTCACCATAGATATCAAGCACAGGTTTTAACATGGAATCAAGTGGCATGCGCTTAACCACTTTTTGTTTATAGTCTGTCGCACCCATACCAATACCAACAAAAGCATTTATTTTGTCATCGCCAACTTTATCAAAATAACTCATGGCCATATGTGCACCACAGCCATGAGCAATAAGAACAATATTATCAACACCGAGTTTTTTGTAAAAATCTATCGCCGCTTCAATACGCTCATGAGCATATGGAAAGATCGGCACATAGTCATAATAAGTGGCCTTCTTATCAAGTACCGGCATCTGCACCGATAAACTATGCCAACCTTTGGCTACCATACCCACTCTAATCGGCTTAATAACACTATCCCAATTTGCATGATAACCACGAGAATGCATAATAATAACACCGCCTTTTGGCTCATTCGACTCTGCTTCCATGTAAATACTAAACATTTCTTTGTTATCAGCCAATGGCAAATATTCAACATCGCCATCCATGACTGCATCTTCAATTTCACCAATCATTCGATCTTCACGCTCGAAATCAGGTTTAGCATCGGTAAACTGGTTATAAAATTTCTGCAATAAAACAGGATTAAACTCGCCAAACCTCGGCAATTCCGGAAATTTTGGAAAATCATCCAAGCTTGGAAAAAAAGCCGAAACACTCAATGAGGTGCTTAGCACAAAAGTGATGATTACTTTATTCAACATATTTTTTATTTAGAAGCTCTAGAGCCTCTTTTGCATCTGGATGATTATTTTTCGTGGCTCGATTAAACCAGTAATAAGCCTCTTTGATGTCGCCTTTTTCTAGCATCAGTGAAGCTAAGTTAAACTGAGCATATTCATCTTCTTGCTGGGCAGCGATTAGCCACCAGCTTTGCGCCAATTCAATATTCTTATCAATACCTTTGCCATCATAATAAAGCATGGCTAGTTCACTTTGAGCATAAGACAAGCCTTGTTTGGCCGATTTATCAAACCACTCAAAGGCTTTTTTGTCGTCTTTCTCAGCACCAAGTCCGTGTAAATAACTAAGCCCAATATTATTTTGCGCAGCACTATGTCCGCCGTCAGCGGCACGCATCATCCAATTAAATGCTTCGCTATTGCGACCCATTTGTGAATAATCGTAGCCAATTTGATACCAACGATCAAATCTTGTTTCAGCTTGCGCGAATGAGGTAATTAACCCGTAAAAAAGGGACGCTATTAACATCCCTCTTTTTAAACCAACGGTTAACAATTTATTTAACTGTTAAGCCTAAAAGCTTCCAATCGTTCATACCACCGCGGTAGTATTTGATCTTGCTTTGAGGATAACCCATTGTTAATAGCGCGCGAATCGCTGCAGGAGATTGACCACACCATGAACCATTACAGAACAAGTATAGTGTCTTAGCGCCATCGTAATTCAATACGCCATCCATATCTTTAACACCAAACTTACCTGTTAAGATTTCTACAACTGCCATAGGATCTTTGGCTAATGCCTTAGAGTTAAGCTTTGTATATGGAACGTTAATTGCATGTGGAATTGTACCTTTCTTAACCCAGCCCGGTGTACGCGCATCAACAATCAACATTGATGTGTTGCCACCAGCAATATCACGCGCTGCGTGAATTACATCAAGCTCAGTAACTGTTTCAACTGCAGCAGGTGCAAATGGTTTAGTTGGCTGAATACAAAATGGTGGACAAGGACGTGATGTCTTTGCAAATGCAGGGTCGATTGTTGCTTTGTTATCTTGGTTACGTGAAATTCCCGCAATTTCCATAACGCCTTTAACGATACCAACTGGCTTAGCTGTTACAGCTGTTGATGCTAATAATGCTACTGACGCAGCAGATAATACTAATGTTTGAAGTTTCATACTTCTCTCCTCATTTTTATATATAAAAAAATAACTCATTATTGAGTTTGTTGTTGATAACGCTCCCTTCCCAGGATGGTGAGCATTACAAATTCTGTTGCTAGTCGCAGCTAGGCTCTTCTTCTAAGTTGTGATTAGCGAAAAAATCCATCACACATTCTTCTTTTTCATCTTCTTCTGCACTATCACAAAAATCTTGTGCACCGTCACGGATCACTTGTTTTTGTGCGTCTGTTGCATTAGCGCCTAACGGAGCTACTGCCTCACCAGATTGATGTGCAAATACGGTTGTTGTCATTAAAAATGCAAATAATACGGCTAATTTTTTCACTACTTCTCTCCTTATTGAAATACGTTTAAAAACATCATTTATACCATGTAGAGCTATAATTGCAACTTTTATCGTAACTATCTAAATATCATAATATTCTAATTATAAGAAATAAGCTTACTATTATCTGAGCATTAATTCATAGAATCCATAGCTTGATTAGCTAATTCATCAGCCATTTCATTACCTTCATCGCCACTATGGCCTTTAACCCAATGCCAATGCACTGTGTGTGAGGCATTAAGCGTATCTAGGCGTTGCCAAAGATCCACATTTTTAACCGGTTTTTTTGCTGCTGTTTTCCAACCTTTAGCTTTCCAGCCTTTGATCCAATCATTAATACCATTCATGACGTATTTAGAATCAGTGAACAAATCTATATCAATGTCTTTTGATTTAATAGCTTCCAAAGCTTTAATAGCTGCCATTAGCTCCATGCGATTATTAGTGGTGTCTTTTTCACTGCCCTTGAGCTTTTTATCATGATCACCATAACGCAGCCATACACCCCAGCCACCAATGCCAGGATTACCTCGACAACCACCATCGGTATATATAATAATTTTACTCATATTTTTTTGTCAATTAATGATTGAGGCCACTGGTAGAAAATGTGGAAAAATAATACAAAAATTTTAAATTAATAGTTTTAGCTATTGATAAGAAATTTTGTACTATTTTTACCATTTTATGACGTAGAGTCAACATTAATTTGTAGCCAATACTCTAATAATGCCAAATGCCATAAGCGAGAGCCATTTAACGCGGTCATATATTGCTCAGGCTTGTTAATGATTTTTTGCACAAATGCTTGGTCAAATACACCTCGATTAATGCAAGCACTTGAGGTTAAGATATCAGACATAAATTCTAAAAATTCACCCTGAACATATTTAAGCGCTGGCATAGGGAAATAGCCCTTTTTACGATCAATCACGCTATCAGGCAATAGTCCGCGAGAGATTTGTTTAAGTGGGTGTTTGCCTTCTTCACTCATTTTTAAACTTGGTGGCATACTCAGCGCATGCTCTACTAGCTGATAATCCATAAATGGTACGCGCGCCTCTAAACCCCAAGCCATGGTCATGTTATCAACACGCTTAACTGGATCATCTACCACTAAGCGAGTGATGTCGGTACGAAAGACTTTATCCATAAATTCATCAGCATTAGCCTTGGAAAATTCTTTATTAAGCCAGGTCTGAGTATGATCACCCGAATGATATTTAGTATTAATGGTTTGCAAGTATTCTTCATAAGGTCTATCAACATAATGCTTAGAAAAACGCTCAACCTCAGTGCCGGTTTCTGCTTGCATGCGTGAATACCAAAAATAGCCTGCAAATGCCTCATCTGCACCTTGACCCGATAACACTACTTTAATGTGTTTTGAAACTTGCTCAGAGAGTAAATAAAAAGCCACGGCATCTTGGCCCACCATAGGTTCATTCATATTGGCCACTGCATCACCCAAACGAAGCAACACCTGTGAATTACTCACCACGTATTTCTGATGGCGCGTATTAAATCGTTTTACGATTTGGTTTGAATACTCAAACTCAGAGCCTGCTTCATCGCCAATATCTTCAAAGCCAATGGAAAAAGTACGAATATCTTGATGACCCGCTTCATGTAGTAATGCCACCAATAAAGATGAATCCAGGCCACCTGACAACAACACGCCAATTGGCACGTCAGCCGCATCCATTCTTTTTAAAACCGCTTGAGTTAATAACTCATGAGTGCGTTCAATATAATCGGCATCTGACAATGCAACCTCTGGTCGTTGTGCCTTAGGTTGCCAATACGTTGTTTCTTTAATATCGCCATTAGGCTTTATAATCAATGTTGTAGCTGGCTTGATTTTTTTTACACCTTCAAGAATGGTGTTTGGCGCTGGCACAACTGCATGCAGTGATAGTTGCTGCTGCAAAGCGACAGAATTAATATCGGTATTCGCACCAATTGAAATTAACGATTGCGTGTTAGATGCAAAACTAAAAGCTTTATCGGTCAGATTAAAATACAAAGGCTTAATGCCCATGCGATCTCTAGCCACAAATAAATACTGTTGTTTTTTATCCCAAATACAAAATGCAAACATACCATCTAAGTGGGTAACGCAATCCTCACCCCAGGCTGCATAAGCTTTAAGAATAACCTCTGTATCAGATTGCGAGAAAAACTCATAGCCTTTTTTGATTAGCTCTACGCGCAAAGCTTTGTAGTTATAAATGGTGCCATTAAAAACCAACACCAAATCAAGCGCCTGATCAACCATTGGTTGTGCACCATAATTCGACAAATCAATAATACTGAGACGCTGATGGCCAAAGCCAATAGTCTTATCAAGCCACTCGCCCGACCCATCTGGACCACGGCGCGCAATCTTTTGCTTCATGATATGTAAATCATTGGTGCTTACTGCTTGATTATCAAATCTTAATTGTCCACAAATACCGCACATATCTAAGTTATAGAGAATGTAAAATGGTTATTTTATCAAGATTTTCAATCGATTTATGCCACAAACACTTTATGACAAACTAATGAGCGCACATGTGGTGCGAGAAGAGGCAACCACAGCGCTTATTTATATTGATAGACAATTGATCCATGAGGTAACTTCACCTCAAGCATTTGAAGGTCTAGAATTAGCAGGCAGAAAGCCTTGGCGTTTAGCAGCGAGTATTGCCGTGCCAGATCATAACGTACCAACTACAGATCGCTCAAGTGGCGTAAGTGGCATTGAAGATCCTATTTCAAAATTACAAATTGAAACCCTAGATTCAAACTGTGAAAAATTTGGCATTAATGAAATTCAAATGAATGACATTCGCCAAGGTATTGTTCATGTGGTTGGCCCAGAACAAGGTGCAACATTGCCAGGCATGAGTATTGTTTGTGGCGATTCTCATACTTCAACACATGGTGCACTTGGTGCACTGGCTTTTGGCATTGGCACCAGTGAAGTAGAACACGTTTTGGCTACAGGCTGCTTATGGCAATCAAAATCTAAGAATTTAAAAATTGAAGTTAATGGCGATCTTAACAAATACGTAAGCGCTAAAGATATCGCACTTTATATCATTGGCCAAATTGGTACTGCCGGTGGCACAGGTTTTGCGATTGAATTTGCTGGCACAAGCATTCAAAAATTAAGTGTTGAAGGTCGTATGACCTTATGCAATATGGCGATTGAAGCCGGCGCTCGTGTTGGTATGGTAGCGGTTGATGATAAAACACTTGAATATGTTAAGGGTCGTCCAATGACGCCTACCGGCGAGCAGTGGGATAAAGCGGCTGAATACTGGAATACCTTGCACTCTGATGAAGGCGCATATTTTGATAAGGTGGTTAATATTGATGCACAAAACATCAAGCCTCAAGTTACTTGGGGCACCTCTCCAGAAATGGTTATTGCGGTAGATGGCTTAGTGCCTGATCCAACAAAAGAGCCCGATCCTGTTAAAGCGCAAAGCATTAAAAATGCGTTAAATTACATTCATCTTGAAGCTAATACACCGATCAATACAGTTTCAATTGACAAAGTATTTATTGGCTCATGCACCAACTCACGCATCGAAGACTTGCGCGCTGCAGCCGATGTTGCTAAAGGCAAGCATATTGCTGATAATATCAAACTAGCTTTGGTGGTTCCAGGTTCAGGCCTAATTAAAGCACAAGCAGAAAAAGAAGGTCTCGACAAAATATTTACCGAGGCAGGGTTTGAGTGGCGCGAGGCAGGCTGCTCTATGTGCTTGGCCATGAATGCTGATAAACTTGAAGTTGGCGAGCGTTGCGCTTCCACTTCGAATCGTAACTTTGAAGGTCGCCAAGGTCAAGGCTCTTTTACTCATTTAGTTAGCCCTGAAATCGCGGCAGCAAGTGCTATTGCCGGGCACTTCGCCCAACCTTAAGGAATTCATTATGGAAAAATTTACAACCTTAGTTTCTATCGCCGCACCCCTCAATCGTGCCAATATCGATACCGATGCCATCATTCCTAAGCAATTTTTAAAATCGATTAAACGCTCTGGCTTTGGTCCAAACTTATTTGATGAATGGCGTTATTTAAATGCTGGCGAAGTTGGCATGGATAATTCTAAACGCCCTATTAACACAGATTTTGTGCTTAATAAAGCTGAGTATCAAGGTGCAAAAATCCTCATTACCCGTGAAAATTTTGGCTGTGGCTCATCACGCGAACATGCACCTTGGGCACTGGAAGATTACGGCTTTAAAGCTATTATCGCACCAAGTTTTGCCGATATTTTTTATAACAATTGTTTTAAAAATGGTATTTTACCTATCGTTCAAAATAACGACATTATGGATGAATTGTTCTTAGTAAATGGTGACATCACCATCGATCTTGAGGTTCAAACCATTCTAGCAAATAACAAAGAATATAGTTTTGAAGTTGATGCAGAGCGCAAGCGTAGATTGATGAATGGCTTGGATGATATTGCCCTTACATTGCAACACTCAGATGAGATAAAATCATTTGAAAAAACTTATTTTAAAAAATACTCTTGGCTATGATCGGACGCTTAACTGGAAAAATTCTAGAAAAAAACCCACCTGAAATCTTACTGGAAGTGGGTGGTATTGGTTATGAAATACTATGCCCAATGTCGAGTTTTTACGATATGGGTGATAGCGAAAACATCATGCTACATACGCATTTTCACGTAAAAGAAGACGCGCAAACGTTATACGGATTCATCTCTAAAGATGAAAAAACTCTGTTTAGAGAATTGATTCGAGTGAATGGCATTGGTCCCAAAGTAGCGCTGGCTATTTTGTCACACTTAAACATTGCTTCACTCATGAGTGCAGTTACCAATGAAGATGATGTATTGCTTGCCAAAACCCCAGGAATCGGCAAGAAAACGGCGCAAAAGCTTATTTTAGAACTCAAAACTCGCCTAGAAAAATTAGAGCTTAGTCAGGGTAGTCATCAAAAAATCACCTCATCAAACTCTAATCCAAATTCACTTAAAGCTTCTCAAGCATTACAATCACTCGGTTTTAAAGTTAAAGAGGCTAAAAAAATGTTAAGCGCCATTACCGATGAAACTCTTTCTACTGAAGAATTAATTCGCCAAGCATTACAAAACAAATAACGCTCTGACAAAAATATAGACAATAATGCGAATGGGCTTATTTGGATGCGTTAAAACGCCTAAATAAGCTGTTTTTAAGTGTTTTTTTACCTTTAAAACAGCCTTAAACAGCCTATTTATTCAAAATTTTAGAAATATTGAATACGCTTATTTTTCTTGATTTTTTAAGTCTAGAAATCCAACTTACAAACTCAACATTCATCAAATACAGGCACGGCAGCAAAACTAGTGTCATCAGTGTGCCAAATAACAAACCATAACCTAATGCTAAGGCCATTGGCTGCAAGATGTAGTCTGTACCGCCAATACCATATGCCAAAGGAATAATACTAGCAAGTGTGGTTAAGCTGGTGAGCACCACAGCACGTAATCGATCCTTGGTGCCCTTAACAATCCACTCATGCACACTGAATTTTTCCAAAGTTTTGTCTTTAAGATAATTAAGGTGAGAAACCAACACCAATGAGTCATTAACAATAACACCAGCCAGCGCCAAAATACCCAAAAAAGCAAAAAAGCTTAGGGTTTCACCGTGAAGAAAAAATGCCCAGATAACGCCAATCACTGAAAAAGGAATAGCACTTAAAATTAATAGTGGCTGGGTGTAAGAATTAAATAATAATACCAACAATAAGAAAATACCAAAAATTGCCATAATAAAGGCCTGTTTAAAACTGGCCATAGATTCCATGGTTTTCTTCGCACCACCTTCTGAAATAGCGCGTACAGATGGGAAATCCTCATCTAGGTTAAGTTGTAACAACGCTTGCTTCATTACCTCGCCAGTTGAAGTGATTTCATCTTCAATACTGGCACTAACCATAATTGACCTAAGGCCATTGTAATGATTAAAATCAGGCTCACCAACAATCTGACGAATGCTTGAAAAATTAGACAAAGGCACAATGCGACCATTTCTGTTAACCACTTTTAGTGAATTAATAAAGCTCTCTGATTGTTGCATATCGCCTAGATACAATCGGAAATTAATATCATTCTGACCTTCTCTAATGTTGGTGACATCGATGCCAGTAAAGGCTGCTCGAAGGTAGCGATTAACCGTAGAAAAATCAATATTTAAACGAGCCATTTTTTCAAAATCAAGTTTAACTTCAATACGACCCTTGCCTGGATCGTCATCGCGATTGATGTTATCAACACCTGTTAGATCTTGCAAAATTTGCTCTAATTTATCAGCGGCACGTTTATTCTCATCACCCTCTTGACTGATTAAATTAATCTCTACATCTTCACCTTGAGGTGGACCTGGACGATGCACAGAAAACTTTAATTTTTCTACATCTTTAATCTTATCCACCTGTGCTTTTAACGCACTCAAAATCACTTTGGAGTCTGTTTGGCGCTGAGAGCTTGGCACCAATTCAATGGTAAATTTTGCCTTATGAGTAAAGTACTTGCCCACGTCTGTGGTGACTGAAATTAAATCATCACCGATAACATTAGTAATCAATTCTTCGACTTCAGTTGCTTTGATTTCAGTATTTGTTAATGATGAGCCTACTGGCATGCTCAGTCGTGCATTGATTGTATCAACGCCCACAGCCGGAAATAAAGCAAACTTCATTTGTGTGCTAGCAAAATAAAGTGAAAATACCAAAACCACGCTAAAAATTGCAACTACCCAATATCGAGTTTGTAATACTCGAGTTAAAAAATTCTCAAATTTACGCTCAAAATATTCAAACCAATTATGTGTTTTTTGCTTTTCAATAGTGCCTGCCAAATGTGCAGGCAATGCTAATGAAACCTCTAAAAATGATAGTGTTAATGCAAAAATAACCACCAGTGGGATTACATAGATAAATTTACCCATAGTGCCATCCATTAAGAACATGGATGAAAATGCCAATACAGTGGTTAGGATTGTGGTGACAACAGGCATAATCACGCGCTTAAAGCCGTGTACAGCCGATTCAAATCTATTTTCACCTGTTTGCTTATAATGGTGAATACTCTCTGCCACAATGATCGAATCATCCACTACGATGCCGAGCACTAAAATCATCGCTGCTAATGACACTAGGTTGATGGTTTCACCCGTAACGCCTAGTAATGCAACTGTACCAAGCAAGCTCACCGGCAAACTTACTGCCACCCAAAAAGCCATCTTAAAGGATAAAAATGCGCCCAAAACTACTAGCACCAATAACAAGCCAATTAAGCCATTATTAGTGACAATTTCTAAGCGATTACGCACGTATTTAGACATATCAGATGAGTAAAAAATATCGATTTTATGGTTGTGTTTTTTCAGCACCTTATCCATATGCACTTTTACCAAGTCAACCGTGGTAATTACATCTGCCTGTGCTTGTTTTTTGATACGTAGAATAAAGCCTTTATGACCATTGACACGTACGATGGATTTCTCTTCAACATTACCTGATTCAATTGTGGCGATGTCTTGCAACCTAACCACCAAACCCTCAAAGGTTGATTTAACAATTACCTCACCCACATCATCAGCTGCATCAAATTTTGACAAAACCACAATGGTTTTTTCCTGTTGCTGGTGGTGATTACTGCCCACAGTATAGCGCTGATTACGTGCAGAAATAGCACTCATCACTTGAGGCAAGGATAGCTCGTACCGATAAAGCTTTTGAGGATCGATACGAATTTGAATCTCTTTATCTAGATAACCTTGTTTGCTAACTTCTGAGACGCCATCAATCAACTCAATTGATGTGGCAATATTATCGACCACGCCTCTCAACTGAGCGTAACTTAATTGATCACTACCAATGCTGATTTTAATAACGCTTTTTCTTGATGTTTTATGGTCGGTAACGCGAGGCAAATCAACCACCTCTTCCGGCAAGGATTTGATGCGATTAACCGCATTACGAATTTCTTGTTTAAGTTCGGAAATATCGCCAACATCCTGAGACAAAGTAACAACAACAGAAGAAGTACCAGCACGGGAAGTGGAGGTAAATTTATCAATACCTGAAATATTGCTTAATTCATCTTCCACAACATTAGTAATATTTTGCTCAACATCCTCAGGCGAGGCACCAGGATAAGCGGTAATAACAGACATTACTTCAAAATCCACCACAGGAAATTGATCACGTTGAATGTTGTTAAGACTAAGTAGGCCAAGTGCAATCACACTGATGGTAAACACCAGTGCGAGTTTTTTCTGCCTAACTAAAAATTCAAGAATACTATTCATAGGTGAATAGTATACCAAGGCTTATACTTATTAAACCTTGACGTCTTACGAAAAGACGTTTATTTTGAGCGCTTACGTTCTACTTCTTTTAATAGACGCTTACGAATACGTGTTGAATTTGGCGTTACTTCTACCAACTCATCATCATCAATAAACTCTAATGCTTGCTCAAGATCTAGCTTGATTGCTGGTGTTAGTGACACCGCTTCGTCTGTACCAGAAGCACGTACGTTAGTTAATTGCTTACCCTTCATTACGTTGATCACAAGATCCTTATCACGCGCATGAATACCAACAACCATACCTTCGTAGATTTCTGTATTATGTTCAACAAAGAACTTACCACTCTTCTGTAAGTTGAAAATTGCGTAAGCAACTGCCTTACCCTGGTTCATTGAAATCAGCGAGCCATTTGAGCGCTGTCCAATTGTGCCAGGCTTTTGAGGCTTGTAAGCGTCAAAGGTTGAGTTCATCAATCCAGTACCGTTAGTTGCGGTTAAAAATTCAGTTCTGAAACCAATCAAACCACGGGCGGGAATGTTAAATTCAAGCTTAACACGTCCATTTCCATCAGGTTCCATATTGGTTAAATCACCTTTACGCTCTCCTAATTTCTCCATTACCGTGCCTTGATGCTGAGACTCAACATCAATACTTAAATCTTCGAATGGCTCACATGTTACGCCATCGATTTCTTTTAAGATTACCTGTGGACGACCTACAGCTAATTCAAAACCTTCTCTACGCATGGTTTCAATTAATACAGATAAATGCAACTCACCACGACCTGACACTAAAAATTCAGATGGATCATTGGTATTTTCAACACGAAGTGCGACGTTGTAAATAAGCTCCTTATCTAAACGATCACGAATATTCCTAGAGGTAATAAATTTACCATCTAAACCAGCAAACGGGGAATCATTCACACGGAATGCCATTGATACTGTCGGCTCATCAACACTAAGTGGTGGTAGCGCTTCAACAGTCTCAGGATCACAAATAGTATCTGAAATTGAAATACCTTCAATACCTGTAACCGCAACAATATTACCTGCTTCAGACTCATTTAAATCAATCTTATCAAGACCTAAAAAACCTTGTAAGTTGGCAATTTTAGCTTTTTTCTCGATGCCGTCAGCACCTACAATGACCACTTGCTGATTTTTCTTAATGGTGCCACGAGTGATTCGGCCAATACCGATTGCACCCACAAATGAAGAATAATCAAGTGCTGTAATTTGCATCTGTAGTGGTGCTTCAATGTCCACTTCTGGTGCCTTTACGTTCTTAACAATAGTTTCAAACATTGGCAACATATCGCCCGCGCGTACATCATCTTCAAGTGATGCATAACCATTAATACTTGATGCATAAATAACAGGGAAATCTAGTTGCTCATCTGTTGCACCTAATTGGTCAAATAATTCAAACACTTGGTCAATTACCCAGTCAGGTCGGGCTGCATCTTTATCAATTTTGTTAATAACAACAATCGGATTAAGGCCTTGATCAAATGCTTTTTTAGTTACAAAACGCGTTTGTGGCATTGGGCCCTCTTGTGCATCTACCAACAACAATACTGAATCGACCATTGATAATACGCGCTCAACCTCACCACCAAAGTCGGCGTGTCCTGGGGTATCTACAATGTTAATATGGTAATCACCCCATTTAATCGCCGTATTCTTTGACGAAATAGTAATACCACGCTCTTTTTCAAGATCGTTCGAATCCATCATACGATCAGTAGACTCAAAACGCTCATCAAATGTATCTGATTGCTCCAATAATTTGTCAACTAGTGTAGTCTTACCATGGTCAACGTGAGCAATAATGGCGATGTTTCTAAGTTTAGTATTCATGCGTATAAGAATAATTCGAAAAAGACACCATTATCCCCTAAGTCTCCTATAATATTAGGAATTATTAATGTGAATCAATGACTTAAGACTTATGGGTAAAAAAGGCTCCTCAGGTCGCTGGATGAGTGAACATCTGAGCGATGAATACGTTAAACGTGCTCAGAAAGAAGGGTATCGCTCTCGTGCTGTTTACAAACTCACTGAGATTATGGATAAAGATAAATTTATCAAGCCGGGTGATCGAGTTTTAGATTTAGGCTCGGCCCCTGGTGGCTGGAGTCAAGTGGCCATTAAAATGGTAGGTAAAAATGGCCAAGTTATTGCCAGTGATATTCTTGAAATTGAGCCGATTGATGGCGTTGATTTTTTGTGTGGTGACTTCACTGAGAATTCGGTGTATGAAGAGCTTCTTAAGCTAACAGCTGGTAAGAAAATTGATGTGGTGCTCAGTGATATGGCACCTAATATGAGTGGACAACTGTCAGTGGACATCCCTAAGTCGATGTATTTATGTGAGTTGGTCCTTGATATGGCCATTAAGACCATCACCCCAAATGGAACATTTTTTATTAAAGTATTTCAAGGTGCTGGCTTTGATGAATACGTCAAAGCTTGTCGAGCTGCTTTTTCTAGAGTTATTATTCGCAAACCAAAAGCCTCGCGTGCTAGATCTAAAGAAGTATATTTATTAGCAACTAAGCTAAAATAGCAACATGCAAAATTTTGACGACATTCGCACCCTACTTAAAGAAGACTTAGAGCAAACAGACATACTACTACACAGTCGTTTAAGTTCTAATGTAGCATTGATCAATCAGATGAGTGCTTATATTATTGGTGCAGGTGGTAAACGTTTACGCCCACTATTATTATTACTATGCGCTCGCGCGACGAATTATCAAGGTGAGCACCACCGACTAATGGCGGTAGTGATTGAGCTAATTCATACAGCCACTCTACTGCATGATGATATTGTTGATGAGTCAGCAACGCGTCGAGGTAAAGATACTGCGAACGAAGTTTGGGGCAATGCGGCCAGTGTTTTAGTGGGAGATTTTCTATATTCACGCTCGTTTGAGATGATGGTTGAACCCGGCTCCATTAATATTATGCAAATTCTTTCTAAAGCAACCAATGAAATTGCCCAAGGTGAGGTTTTGCAATTACTTAATTGTCAAAATTCTGAACTAACTGAAGCTGAATATTATCAAGTGATTGAACGCAAAACAGCTGTTTTATTCCAAGCGGCAACACAAATTGGTGGCATTCTTTCTGATGTTAATCAAGTTCAAGAACAAGCACTTAAAAATTATGGCTTACATTTAGGTAACGCTTTTCAAATTATTGATGATGTGTTGGATTATGAATCAGACAGTGAAACTATGGGCAAAGAAGTGGGTGATGATTTAGCCGAGGGTAAAACCACCCTGCCGATGATTTACGCCTTGGCAAATACTTCAGGCTCTGAAAAGCAATTGCTAGAAGATGCTATTAATAATGCTGATAATAGCAAAATTACACAAGTGATTAAAATTCTACAATCAGTGGATGCATTTGGATACACGCGTGATCAGGCTAAAAAATCTGCTGAGTTGGCCAAAGACTCATTAACTAGTATTGACGATTCAGCTTACAAAGAGGCATTAATTCTACTTTGTGATCTTTCTTTAGCACGTAAATCATAGTGCTATCAAACGAGCTAAAAGTTCAAATTAGAGATTCCTTTATTGCCCTAAAGTCTGACATGAAAGACTTTAGGATTCGCCCTTCACAAAATAAAATGATCGCTGAGATTTCCAAAACTCTTTCTGATGAGTATCAAAACTCAAACAAAATTCTATGCGTTGAAGCGCCCACTGGCACAGGCAAAACCTTTGCTTATTTACTTAGTGCTATCCCCATTGCTAAAGCCCATAAAAAAAAGCTTATTATTTCTAGTGCTAATGTCGCCTTACAAGAGCAATTACTCCTAAAAGACATTCCTGAAGCACAAAAATACTGCCAAGTCGATTTTGAATATGCATTGGTAAAGGGTCGATCACGCTATGTTTGCATTCGAAATCTTATTAATTTATGCGAAGATAGCACTTCTGATAACTCTCTTTTTGATAACACTTTATTATTTGATGAGCCACCTGGAAAATATCAATTAGAACAAATGGCTGAGTTGCTTAAAGATTATTCAGCTAAAAAATGGAATGGTGAAATCGATGATTTAATGCGTGCACCTGGGCATGATATTTGGGGAAAAATTAATTGTAATCGTTTTACTTGCACGGCAAAAAGCTGTGAATTTTATCAAGATTGTGCTTTTTTCACAGCGCGCAAAAAAATTACTAAGGCTGATGTCATTATTGCCAACCATGATTTAGTATTGGCTGATCTTGCTACTGGCAATACTGTACTTCCAAACGTAGATGAATCCATCTTTATCTTTGATGAGGCACACCATCTTAGCTCGAAAGCACTTTCACATTTCTCATTAACAACGAATACTGAGTTTATTAAAACCAGTATTCGTCAAGCCAAGGGCGTAAGTGATCAAATGTGTAAGATCACTGGTCAAAATAGTGCTGATGTCAACATCAAACAAGTGGATGACTATGTTGCCGATCTTAGCATTCTATTAAAAACCCTAGAATTTGACGAGGATGTTTATCTATTTGACCAAGGTCAAGTGGATAGTTCAATCAAGGATATTGCTAAAAATCTGTTTATTTCAGTTACTGATATTCAAAATAAATTTTCCATTCTAAGAGAGTCCTGGGGAGATTATTTAAAAATTAAAGTGGTGGATAAATCCATTGTTGATCCGATTAATAATGCCAGTGGCGAATGTGAACAGCATCTACTTAGCATTGTAGAATTATTATCTTCTTTTTTAGCAAGCGATGACAACGCTCAATCGCCCCACTCTCGCTGGATTGAGAAAAATATACTGACCAATAAAAAAACTAATTACAGTCTCTGCAGTGCACAAACTGATATTTCCAGTAATTTAAATTCCTTAATTTGGTCAAAGGCTGCAGGCGTGGTACTAACCTCTGCAACGCTATCCTCTTTGGGTAGTTTTGACAGACTCAACAAGCAATTAGGATTGATAAAACCTGAGAATCAGTATCTGCGCCTACCCTCCCCTTTTATATTTGACCAAGTTGATTTTGTTATTGCTAAATTTAAAGCCAACCCTACTCAAGTATATGATCACACTCAAGAGGTTGCCGAACAGCTACTTAAGCGCATCGACAGCACACAAGGAACTTTGGTGTTATTTGCCTCTAACAAGCAAATGCAAATGGTGGCAGATATGATTGAAACTAAGCTTGACTGCACTTTATTCATCCAAGGCGAATACCCCAAGAAAGTCATTATAGAAAAACACACCGCACTGCGTCAAAAAAACCAAGGTAGTGTGATCTTTGGACTTGATAGCTTTGCTGAAGGGGTTGACCTTAAGGGCGACAATCTTACTCATGTGGTTATTGTAAAGCTACGTTTTAGCGTACCCAGCTCTCCAATTGACAAAACCTTGGCAGATTATTTACAATCTCAGAATCGTAATTCATTTATGGAGATCTCACTACCAGATGCTTCTCTTAGGTTAATTCAGGCTTGTGGTCGTTTAATTCGAACTGAAACTGATACTGGAAAAATTACCATTTTTGACAATCGCCTTACCACTAAGTTTTATGGCAAGCAGCTCTTAGCCGCCCTACCAAATTATAATGTTATTATCGAATAATTTAATTACTTTCCGCTAAAAAGTTACCGTCAATAATTAATAAATGAACGCCTTTGCTTAGTTATTGAACGATGAGCACTCAATCCATCAGAAACAACATACGACATGCCTTCATGTAAAGTGGTTGTCTCTCCATTTTTTAACTTATTAGTCACTTCGCCTTTAAGACAATAAACAATATGGCCTTTTTCACACCAATGATCAGCTTTATAGTTTTGAGAGTACTCAACATACCTTATGCGTAATCCTTTGAACTGCATCGTCTGCCAATAAGCCATACCCGTTTCTCCAGCATGTTCAGTACGTGGAACACTACTCCAATCTATAGTTTGAAAAGGAATGCTTGTATTGTTTATCATATAATTTTAAAAACGCCAGAAAGCTTTATGAAGTAGCGCCATCAGTGTTAAGATTTCCAAACGCCCTAACAACATTGAAAAACTTAAAATCCATTTAGCACTCTCACTAATTGAGCCGTAATTTTGTGCCACATCACCCAAACCAGGGCCCAAATTATTGATACTGGCTGCGGTTGCAGAAAAGCTTGTTACTTGATCCATACCAGTGAACATTAATGCCACCATAATTAAAATAAAAGCAATCACATAAAGTGAGAAAAAACCCCAAACTGAAATCAGGGTGCTTTCGTCCACACTACGTCGATTAAGCTTAATATTGATTTGCGCATTCGGATGAATGAATTTCTTAATCTCTTTCATTGCTAACTTAAACATTAGTAACATTCTAACCACTTTAATACCGCCACCTGTTGAACCGGCACAAGCACCAATAAAACTGGCAAAAATAAGCATAACTGGTAATATCAACGGCCATAATGAGAAATTAGTTGAGGCAAATCCAGTGGTGGTTGCCATTGAAACACTCTGGAAAATACCATAGCGCAATGCTTCTTGTGCTGTTTGGTATTGACCACTATCCAGCAAGAACATGACAACTAACACAATCAAAACGCTCAGCATTAACAAATAAGTTTGAAATTCAGAATCCTGGAAAAATGCTAGTACGTTTTTCTTGCGCCAAACAAAAAAGTGCAGTGAAAAGTTAATGCCAGCTAAGAACATGAATATCACAGCAACCGATTCAATTGCAATAGAATCAAAATAACCGATGGACAAATCATGTGTAGAAAATCCACCAATTGCAACCGTTGTATAACTGTGCCCAATCGCATCAAAAATATCCATGCCTGCCAAATAATAAGCCACTGCACAAATCACGGTGAAGCTTAGATAAATTTTCCATAAAGCTTTGGCTGTTTGAGTTAATTTTGGGGTGAGTCGATCTTTAGAAATACCGCTAGACTCAGCATGATAAAGCTCCATACCGCCCACGCCAAGCATTGGTAAAATAGCCACGGCCAGTACAATAATTCCCATGCCACCTAACCATTGTAGTTGTTGACGATAGTACAAAATTGCCATCGGCAGATCATCCAATCCTGACAATACCGTAGCACCTGTAGTAGTAAGACCTGACATTGATTCAAAAAATGCATCAGAGAAAGTCATTCTTAAAGATTCTGAAAGCAGAAAAGGCGTAGTTGCAAACAGCGATAAAACAAACCAAAAACTCACCACGACCAAAACGCCTTCGCGAATTCTAAAATCTTTAGTTGATTTTCTAAAGGGTAAATATAGCAATAAGCCACTTAAAAAAGTAAGTGCGAATGCTGCTATAAAGGATGGCGTCTCATTCTGCTGATAAATAACATCAACCACAATTGGTGGCAACTGAGTCAAACTAAACACCATTAACAATAAGCCGATGGTTTTAAATACAATACTAAACTGCATAATATTTCCTAATTAAATCTAGTTTTAATCAAAATAACCTTCGAATAACTCTTCAACTTCATGGATTTTATTAACATCAGTGAGTACTAACAATACATGATCACCCTCTTCAATCACTAATTTTCTAGAGCCCATGATTACTTTATTATTACGCACTATTGAACCAACTACTACACCATCTGGCAGGCTAATTTGCCCAATACTTCTTCCAACAACATCTGAATGATTTTTATCGCCATGAACAACCACCTCAATCGCTTCAGACTTGCCTTGGCGCAAAGAATGCACCATCATCGTGTCGCCCTTGCGAATGTGTGCCAAAATACCACTGGTGGTAATTTGGTCAGGGGAAATTACCATATCGACATCTTCACTTTGCTCTGCTAAATCTTCATAAACATTACGCTTAACCAGGGCAATAGTTTTATGTGCACCTAAGCGCTTTGCCAAAATAGAGACGATTACGTTAATTTCATCAGAATCAGTTAGTGCTAAAAATAAATCAGTATTTTCGATACCCTCTTCTAATAGCAACTCCTCATCAGAAGCATTACCGCGTAATACTAATACATCATCAAGCTCATCTGCAAGCTCTTTAACTCGATCCTTGTTTTTTTCAATAATTCGTACACGATGATTTTTCTCTAAATGTTTAGCTAAATTAAGACCAATACGGCCACCACCTGCAATGATGATATTTTTATAAGCCCTATCAAGTCGTCTAAATTCTTTTAAAACCTTGGAAACACTTTCTCTCTTGGTCACAAAATAAACCCGATCACCGTCTTTAATCACGGTATCGCCATAAGCAGGAATAGCTTGACCATTACGATACAAACTAACAATACGCATATTAATATTTGGCAAATGCTTGTGCAACTCTTTAATAGAATGGCCCACAATTGGGGTGCCTGCATAAGCCCTAGTTTCAACTAATTGCACTAAACCATTTTCAAATTCAAATACCTGCTCAGCGCCTGGCTCTTCAACCACACGCTTAATATAATTTGTTACTAGGCCTTCAGGCGTAATAATAAAGTCGATAGGAATAGCATCATCAGAAAACAACTCCTTACGATGCAAGTATTCCGCGGTACGTACTCGAGCAATTTTTTTATCAACTTGATAAAGCGTATGAGCCATCTGACAAGCAAGCATATTACCTTCATCAGACATGGTTACCGCGATTACCATGTCCATATTTTTAATATCTGCCTCTTCTAAAATGTTCGGATAAGAGCCATTGCCACAAACGGTTTTAATATCTAAATGGCGCTGAATATCGAGCAAATTAGTCTCGTCTGTATCAACAATGGTAATGTCATTATCTTTATCTTCGCTTAAATATTTAGCCAGTGTGGAGCCAACTTGACCTGCACCTAAAATTAAAATTTTCATCGTTAAGCCTTATTTTTGTCAATACCTAGATCTTTAAGTTTTCGATACAGCGTAGTACGCTCCAAACCTGCCTTAGCAGCCACAGCTGCAATATTATGATTATTCTCCTGCAAGTGATGATTAAAGTATTCTTTTTCAAATACATTTCTAGCCACTTTTAATGGCGTATCAAAATCAATCCCAGTGATGGCATTTTGGTCTTTTTTAACAGCTTGATCAGACAAAAACTTACGCACTAATGGTAAAATATCATGCAGGGGTTTTTTCAAAAAATCAACTGCACCAAGCTTAATTGCTTTAATCACATCCTTATGCTCAGCATGGCCAGACATCATCACAATGGGGGTTGTAAAGCCCTCGTTAATCCACTCTTCTAATAATGACATACCGTCTTGACCCGGCATCCAAACATCCATCATTACTAAATCAAATGTCTGGGTTTGAATTAAGTTTTTGGCTTCTTGGGCGTTAGCTGCCAAACTCACCTGATAATTAACATCTTCCAAAGTGTCCATCATAGTTTCTGCATTGATACTTTCATCATCAATAATAAGAATTTTTCCGATTATACTTACACTGTTCATTTCCATTCCTCTTTTCTAAACTTGGTAATCAAATTCAATGGTGACTTTAGCACCATGTGGCTTTACGTTAGATGCAAATATACGTGCATCATGCTGTTCAATAATATTTTGCACAATCGCCATACCCAGGCCACTGCCCTTGATCTTGGTAGTAACGTAAGGCTCAAATACTCGATCTAATACATCCTCATTAAAACCTTCTCCGTCATCAGTCACACTCAAACGCACCAAACCTTTATCAGCAAGATACTCCGTGACAATATTAACCGTAATATTGTCACTTAAAGAAGATTCGGCTGAATTTTTAACCAAATTAATGAGCACTCGAGAAAAACTGGCAGAATCAAGCAATAATTCTGGAACATCGCTAGATAGATCAAAGGTAACACTTAACCCTTTCTGGGCGTCATATAAAGAAATTGACTGATTAATAATAGTATTTAAATTGCTCAATTTACGTTCAATTTGAGGTGTATTAGCATAGTCTGCAAAAGCACTCACCATCATATCCATAGATTTCACTTGGTCAATAATAGTGTTAGTGGTTTTATCAATCACCTCCAAATCTCGATCTTGCAAAGAGTCCATAAAACGATTACGCAAACGCTGGGCTGACAGCAAAATTGGGGTCAATGGGTTTTTGATTTCATGTGCCATGCGTACAGCCACTTCACCCCAGGCAGCTTTTTTCTGCGCACGATTAAGCTTGGAAATATCCTTGATAATAATAACGTAGCCCAGTGTTTTTCCTTGACTTTCAAGCATTGCACCTTGACACGATAACAACAAATGACGATCTGCTAAAGTTAACTCTAACTCCTCATTCCATTCACTTTCTTGCGCATTAAATTTATCATCAGTTAGGGTAAATAACGCGCCTAGCTCAGCATATTTTTTTGTGATTTCATGACAATTAACCCCAACAAAAGATTGCTCATCTTTAATGTTAAACATCTTGCCAATAATTGGATTAATTAAACGGATATTTTTATCCTGATCTAAAGCAATAACGCCATACGAATATTTCAAAATGGTTTCTAAATACAGATTATGCGTATCTAATCCTTCTTTAGAGGTTTTAATTTGCTTAGACATAATGTTAAATTGTTCAATCAACAAACGCACATCATCACTATCCTTACTTTGCTCAATACGCACATCGTAATTACCTTTGGCAATTTCTCGAGTGGCAATGGATAGGTTGTTAAGTGGCTTCATGAGTTTTTCAATCATGCGAAATACCAACATCAAGGCACTAAGAACGGCCAGTAACACCGTTGAAGAAAAATCAATCATGAAACGCTTTTGAGTAATCGAAGTATTTAAATCAAATTTAATGCCTTTTGTTCGCTTGGTAAAATCACTAACTTTCAATAAAAAACTTGATAGACCAGGATCTGTTGGATAGACCACATCTACTGAAGAAAAATTCTTTTCTGGCACTCTGCTTAAATACCTGGTTGACATCTTAACCTGAGCAATATTTTCATCTGAATCTACAAAAATCATTATGGGCTGAGCAGCTGGTAAAGTCTGACCATCTATCGCCATGCAACTTGAAATATCGGCTGTTTTAGCGATAATCTCTGCTTTACCATTTAACAAGGATATTTGGCACGCCCAACCTTTATCAATCAAACCCTCTAAAAACACTTGCATACTCAATTTATAAGTCTCTGAATCTTTTTTAAAGCTGCCAAATGAATTGATAAGTACTAAGAGACGCTTAGTTTGCTCTGTATAACGCTCAATTCTAACCTGATCAATGCCTTCATACAATCCATCCATCTCCTGAATGAAGTTTTTACTAAAAGTATCGAAGGTTTTTTCAGAATCAGCAACGTTATCTTGAATGGTTTGAAAAGAAAATATATAGAATGACAGCACTGGAATGATCACCAGCATTGGCACAATTTTAATAAATGACCAGGTGAATTTTGAGCCAATAATATCATTACCCATTTCTTGTTTTAAACGAGTAATATCAGCAATAATATAATAAGTAGCGATAATACTTAAGCTGATGTTATAACCCACCAAATAGCCCCACCATTCGCCAATGAATTCAGGATTAAGGCCTAAATAAAACATACCTGAAATAGACAATAAAAAAACTGATGTCCAAAACCAAGCGGGCGGGGTTTTGATAAAGTTTGTATGCTGACGATATGTCATGTTCTTATTAATTCGTTATTGGCTAATTTGGCTGAATTATCTCATAAATAACGCCGCCATATGATTACTTGTTGCTAAAATACAACAATGATTCAAACCGACCAGCAACTAGGTGATTTTCTAAACGCTATTAAATCACACACTCATTTAGCCATTGACACTGAATTCAAGCGTGTTGATACCTTTTATCCTATTTTGTGCTTGGTGCAAATTGCCACGAAAAGTGCGACCGATTGCATTGACATACTCGCTATTGAGAATTTAGAGCCTT
Organism: uncultured Candidatus Thioglobus sp.; assembly: GCA_900180385.1. GTDB lineage: Bacteria > Pseudomonadota > Gammaproteobacteria > PS1 > Pseudothioglobaceae > Thioglobus_A. Next base: position 37,032 of record FXLX01000012.1, read on the forward strand.
TATTCGAAAAACTATATAGAGCTGACACTGTGTGGATTGTGCATTCTGCTCGTCAAGATATTGAGGCTTTATATTATTTATCTGATCGCTTGCCACATCAATTATTCGATACTCAAATTGCTGCGCACTTTCTCAATCATCCTGCACAAATATCTTATCAAAAAATTACTGAAATCTTACAAGGGGTGGTTTTAGATAAGGCTTACACAAGGCTCGATTGGACCATGCGCCCTTTGCCAGAAGAAGCCGTTGAATATGCATTAGACGATGTGCGTTATTTACTTAAGAATTACACGCAACTACTTGAACAATTAATTATCGAGAATAAGCTAGACTGGCTAATGGCTGATGGCCATGATTTATCTAACATCAACCTATACTTGCCAAACTTTGATCAAGCCTGGCAAAAAATAAAAGGCCTTTCCAAATTGCCAAAAAGTACCCATCAAAAAGCGGCGCAATTAGCCGCTTGGAGGGAGTCTCAGGCTGTCGCTAAAAACAAACCAAGAAAATGGATTATGGCAGATGAAAAATTGATTGACTATTGCCTTAACAAAGCAAAATTATCTGACCAAACCAAAGTTACTTTTAATGGGTTTTTATCTCAGCATTCACAACTGGTTGATACGCATATTGAGGTCACTAGCCATCAACCGCCAAGTAAAAGTGAAAAACAACAAAAAAATCAACTGCAAAAACTCATCCAAAATATTGCCACTCAGTATAATCTAGACAAAACACTAATCGCTAATAGTAAAACATTAATGAAATATATTCGTGGCGACCAAAGCGTTAACTTTCTTAGCGGTTGGCGCTATCACATTTTAAAAGAGGAGTTGAAAAATGCAAAACAGTCTTAAGCCCGTATCAGCAGGAAATTTACCTGATGAAATAAACGTAATTATTGAAATTCCAGCGATGTCATCGCCAGTTAAATACGAAATTGACAAGGAAACAGGCGCCATGTTTGTTGATCGTTTTATTTCTACACCGATGTTCTACCCATGTAACTACGGTTTCGTACCTGAGACATTGGCAGACGATGGCGATCCTGCTGACGTATTGGTAATTACACCTTACCCACTAATTCATGATTCAGTGATTACCGTACGTCCAATTGGCGTATTACTAATGACAGATGAAGCTGGTAGAGATTCAAAAATCTTGGCAGTGCCAACAGATAAATTGTGCAAATCTTATCACGATATCAAATGTATTGACGATGTAGGCGCAACGCTTAAAGATCAAATCGAGCATTTCTTCCGCTACTATAAAGATTTAGACGATGGCAAGTGGGTGAAAATTGAAGGTTGGGGTGATGCTGCACAAGCTAAGCAAGAGCTACAAGAATCTTATGACGCATATCGCAAGTAGTCTTTGAAGACGGTCACCAATAATTTTCAAATAATTGGTGGCACACATCGAGGCAGAAAATTTAATTTTCCAGATGCGCCGGGGCTAAGACCCACTCCAAACAAAGTTCGAGAAACCTTATTCAACTGGATTCAGTTCAAATCTAGCAACAAAGCTTTTTTAGATTTATTTTCAGGTAGTGGTGCACTGAGCTTTGAAGCACTTTCTAGAGGTGCACGCCATGTGCTTGGTATTGAAAAAGATTTACAAGCATTTCAAAGCCTAATAAAAAATCGAAAATTATTGAAATCTGACAAAATCCAGTTCATTCATGCCGATGCGCTGGATTTTTTACACCATAAATCCACTCAAAAGTTCGATTTCATCCTCTTAGACCCGCCTTTTCATCAAAAACTGCTTGAAAAAGCCTTGAAAAAGCTATCTTTGGGTGATTTTTTAACTTCAGGCTGTTGTATTTATCTAGAGTCTGAATTTGAAATAACCGAATTGTTTTTATCTGAGAAAATTTCGCAAAAATTCAAAATCAACAAACAAAAACATTCAGGACAAGTGCATTATTGCTTAATTGAGGTATTATAAGAACATTCACTACTCACAGACAGTATTTATGACAAAAAAAATTGCAATTTACCCTGGCTCATTTGATCCAATTACCAATGGCCATATTGATTTAATCAGGCGTGCTAGCAAGCTGTTTGATGAGGTTATTATTGGTATTACTCAAAATAGTAAAAAATCTGCTTTTTTAAGCATTGAAGATCGAATTAATATCGCCAGTCAAACACTTAGCAATATTAGTAATATCAAAGTCATGAGTTTTAACACACTATTGGTTGACTTTGCCAAAACACAAAATGCCCAAGTGATTTTGCGTGGCCTACGTGCAGTCAGTGACTTTGAGTATGAGTTTCAACTTTCTGGCATGAATAAACATTTAGATGCTAATATTGAAACCCTATTTATGACCCCAGCCGAACAATATGCCAATATTTCTTCCTCATTAGTACGTGAAATACACACACTTGGTGGCAATATTAGCGCCTTTGTCCCTAGTTCTGTTGTGCAATTACTCAAGCGTTAGTATTTAAATTTATACTTTTTTTCAGTTTATCGATTAATAGTATTGCGTTAGAAAACATATCACTGCAATTACAATGGCTAAATCAATTTCAATTTGCCGGGTTTTACGTAGCCAAAGAACGCGATTCCTACGCTGAATATCAATAACTCATAAAGAAAAATAAATCTTAAGTCTATTAGTTAATGGGGTATCAAATAAAAATATCGCATTTGAGACCCACTACATTAGAGTTAACTTCTAGCTAGAAGTTAAATTTTGCTTAGTTGGTAATTTTTACAAAGCCATTCCTAGCTAGGTTAATACAGGTTTTGGAAAGATTAGCAAATGAGTGACAGTTAGCTTTTAGGTGGTTTTTAACTCTAATGCAGGGGGTCTCAACTTATAAGCCGGGCTCATAAGTCTGAATTTATTACAAAAAAATACCCTATTTAAAAGGGGGTATTATATTATCATCAAATTTCTTTTTTATAAATGAAGGAATAAGATGAAAACAAAAAATCCCAACGCTTATTATTGCCACTGCCATTAGTGGTGTAGTTTGGGCGAATGTTGGTGCGGATATGATGAATAAAGTACTCAATAAAAGCACACATAATTTACTTAAAAACACTGATATCAGTATTCAAATCCAAGATGATAATAAGCCTTTATGGTCAATCGAAACCATCCAACCCATCAAACAAACCAAACTAGACACTTATTTTTGGCAAGGTAGAATCGCTCGCGATAATACCACTAAAGATGAAACTCTAAATTTGGGTGTGGGCTATCGCCACCTAACGCCAAATAAAGATTGGATGTATGGGGTTAATTTATTCTATGACAGAAGTAATAACGACAAACATGCAAGAACTGGTTTAGGGCTTGAAGCACTCTCCCCAGATACAACCCTACGAGCTAATTATTACAACTCTATTAGTGGGGTAAAAACCATTAGTGATATTGCTGGAATTAAAACCACCCAAGAAGCACTTGATGGTTATGACGTTTCAGTAGAAATACCTATTCCAAATGCGCCTTGGGTAAGTATTAATGCCAAACATTTTGACTATGACAATAAAGATAACGACGATATCAAAGGCAACACTTATTCTATTCGTACCAACCTAGATAGCAATACTGAATTTGAAATCGGCTCAACGGATGACAACTACTCTGATAGACAATCATTCGCTAAATTTAGTTTTAAATTTGGTGCTGATAATGATATTGCCACTGCACAAAATGGCAAAACTGTACGTAATTTAAACAATCATCGCCTAGAAAAAGTTAGGCGCAATCATTCTATTGTAGTGAGTCAAAAGAAAACAGGCTCTGGCGGTATTGCCGTTGGTCGTCGAAATTAATTTAAGGAGTTAATCATGAAAAACTTAATAAAAAGTATAACTGTAGTATCAACACTACTACTTAATAGTCAATTATCTATTGCCGCTAATTTTGGTGGTGTTGACATAACACCAACCGTGTTTGAGGTAACCTTAAAGAAAATTGAATTTAAAAATACAGCAGATACTTGGGTCACCTTTGCACAGGGTGATTTCACCTTTGACATTGCCAGTGTTAATGCAGGTGCGGGAGCTGGCTCTTTTGCCCAAGGGGCAAGCTTGCCAAATGGTACTTATAATGGGGTTCGCGTAACCACTAATCGATCTTTTGGTATGACTTTTAGTACCAATGACGCCGGATTTGTACAACCTTGTCGCACACAAACAGGTAATGGTAGCAATGATTGGGCGACAGGAGGTGCTACTGGAATCGTAACTAATACAGGTGTAGGTACCACAGATGGAGCAGTAGCCACTAAACAACAAGTAGCCTTAGGAGGAAATCCTCTTGTTACTACAGCGCTTGCTAATTTTGGCATGATTGGCACAGCAACAGAGCTATCTTTTGAATCGGTATTAGCATCTCCATTTACCATTGATAGTAATACTAGCTTGCCTGCCATACAAATTAATTTTGATGTTGCTAATACAGCTGAAGCAATGACAACAGGTGCGGGTAGTTACAGAGTATTCCCTCAACCGCCTAAAATATATCTTGATATTTAAATTGTAAACAAAAAAAAGACCTTATTTAAGGTCTTTTTTTGTTTTTTTTTAAATCATTGGTGGTTATGCTTCTTTCAATTATTTTCGGCATATTGATGAATAATTGAACCAATTAAAGTTTGATAAGGAATACCTTTAAAGCATATCTTTTATCAGCTTTTGAAAAAAATATTTTTTAATCGCTTGAAATATAAAGTCTCACCCCTATATAGGTTATATATCAAATACAAGGAGTAAAAAATGTCAAAAATTATTGGAATTGACTTAGGGACAACAAATTCATGTGTCGCTATCATGGAAGGCGGCAAAGTTAAAATTATTGAAAATTCAGAGGGTGATCGTACCACCCCATCAATCATTGCTTTCCCAAAAGATTCAGAAGAAGTTTTAGTAGGCCAATCAGCCAAGCGTCAAGCAGTTACAAATGCTGAAAATACACTGTATGCAATTAAGCGTTTGATCGGTCGTCGTTTTGACGAAGATGCTGTACAAAAAGACATTGACTTAGTGCCATACAAAATTGTCAAAGCTGACAATGGCGATGCTTGGGTTGAGGTAAATGGTGCAAAAATGGCAGCACCTGAAATTTCAGCTAAAGTTATCGGCAAGATGAAGAAAACTGCTGAAGACTACTTAGGTGAAACAGTAACAGAAGCAGTCATTACTGTTCCAGCTTACTTTAACGATTCACAACGTCAAGCAACAAAAGATGCAGGCAAGATTGCTGGATTAACCGTTAAACGTATTATTAACGAGCCAACAGCGGCAGCACTAGCTTATGGTGTTGATAAATTAGTCGGTGATAAAACCGTTGCTGTATATGACTTAGGTGGTGGTACATTTGACGTATCAATCATTGAAATGGAAGATATTGATGGTGAAAAGCACTTTGAAGTATTATCAACTAATGGCGATACCTTTTTAGGTGGTGAAGATTTTGATCAGCGCATTATTAACTATTTAGTTGATGAGTTTGAGAAAGAACAAGGTGTTAATCTTAAGAATGACCCAATGGCGCTTCAACGCTTAAAAGAAGCGGCAGAAAAAGCTAAAATTGAGTTGTCATCTTCAGAGCAAACAGAAGTAAACCTTCCATACGTAACTGCTGATGCTTCAGGTCCAAAACACATGAACATCAAAATTACTCGCTCTAAATTAGAGTCATTAGTAGAAGATCTTATTAAGCGTACGATTGACCCATGTCAGGTAGCACTTGATGATGCTGACCTTTCAGCTAGCGATATTGATGAAGTAATCATTGTTGGTGGCTCAACACGTATGCCTAAGGTACAAGAAAAGGTTAAAGAATTCTTCGGCAAAGAGCCTAAGAAAGACGTCAACCCAGACGAAGCGGTAGCTATGGGTGCAGCGATTCAAGCGGGTGTATTAGGTGGCGAAGTCAAAGATGTATTATTACTAGACGTTACTCCGTTATCTCTAGGTATTGAAACTATGGGCGGTGTTATGACCAAACTAATCGAAAAAAATACAACCATTCCTACCAATGCGTCGCAAATTTTCTCAACAGCGGCAGACAATCAATCAGCGGTAACTGTACATGTATTACAAGGTGAGCGCGAAATTGCAAGTGGTAATAAATCACTTGGTCAATTCAATTTAGAAGGTATTGATAACGCACCTAAGGGTCAGCCTCAAATCGAAGTAACGCTTGATATTGACTCTGATGGTATTTTGAATGTTTCTGCCAAAGACAAAAACACAGGTAAAGAACAATCAATTACCATTAAAGCATCAAGCGGCTTGAGTGATGAAGAAGTTGAGAAAATGATTAAAGATGCTGAAGCGCATGCAGATGAAGATAAAAAATTCCAAGAATTGGTTACTTCTAGAAACATGGCTGATTCTTTAATTCACTCAACTAAACAAGCGTTAGAAGATCTTAAAGAAGAGGTTTCTGAAGATGAAAAAACTTCTATCGAAGCTGCAATTGTAGAGTTAGAAGAAGCAATAAAAGTGGATGATAAAGATACGATTGAGGCTAAATCACAAGCATTAACTGAAAAGGCACAACCGTTAGCTGAAAAAGCACAAGCAAAAGCTGGCTCAGCAGAGGGTGCATCTGAGGCAACTGACGCAGGTGATGATGTTGTTGATGCTGATTTCGAAGAAGTCAAAGACGATAAGTAATCTTTAATATTTAAACCAATAACCTTCTTCAGATTGCTAATATTTGAAGGGGGTTTTTTAACTTTATAAGAAGGTAGTTATGTCACAAAGAGATTATTACGAAGTTTTAGGTGTTAATAAAAACTCAGACAAAAAGCAAATAAAAAAAGCTTATAAACGTCTGGCAATGAAACATCACCCTGATCGCAACGTAGACAATAAAAAAGTAGCAGAAGAAAAATTTAAGGAAATTCAAAAAGCCTATGCAATTTTATCTGATGAACAAAAACGTCAAGCCTATGATCAATTTGGTCATGCTGGCGTAAATGGCAACGCTGGTGCTGGTGGCTTTGGTGGTGGCGGTGGCGGTGGCGGTGGTGGCGGTGGATTCGGTGGTGGCGGCTTTGGTGATATCTTTGGTGATATCTTTGGCGGTGGACAGCAACAAGCAGACACGCGTGGATCTGACTTACGATATGACTTGGAAATAGGCTTAAAAGAAGCGGCAGAAGGTACAACCGTTAAAATTCGCATTCCAAAAAATGAGAAGTGCGAACCATGCTCAGGCACTGGCGCAAAACCAGGAACAAGTGTTAATACATGTTCTACTTGTGGTGGCGCCGGTCAGGTACAAATGCAACAAGGTTTTTTTGCTGTTCAGCGCCCCTGTCCAACCTGCTCGGGTACCGGGCAAAAAATCGAATCTCCTTGCAGGTCTTGTCGTGGACAAGGTGTGGTACGTAAGCAAAAAACTTTATCCGTTAAAATTCCTGCAGGTGTTGATACCGGTAATCGAATTCGTTTAAGTGGTGAAGGCGAAGCTGGTGTTCGTGGTGGTCAAAGTGGCGATTTGTATGTAGAAGTACATGTCAAAGCGCATGAAATTTTTCAGCGCGATGGCAATGATTTATATTGCGAAGTGCCAATTGATTTTGCCACTGCAGCACTAGGTGGTGCAATTGAAGTGCCAACACTCAATTCCAAGCTTAAACTAAAAATCCCATCTGGCACTCAAACTGGAAAGCAGTTTAGACTTAGAGGAAAAGGTGTTACCGGCATTCGACACAGTAGTGCTGGTGATTTAATCTGCCAAGTTAAGTTAGAAACGCCAGTTAATTTAAGTAAAAAACAAAAAGATTTATTAGAAGAGTTTTCAGGCTCATGTAGCAAGAAACATCACCCTGAGTCAGACTCATTTTTTGGTAAAATGAAGTCATTCTTTGAATAAAAACAACAGGAAAATCGTGAAAATTAAACAAATCAAAGCAAGAGAAATTCTTGACTCTAGAGGCAATCCAACCATTGAAGCTGACGTTATTTTAGATGATGGCACAATGGGTAGCGCTATGGTGCCAAGTGGCGCTTCAACTGGCCAACGTGAAGCTTTAGAGCTTCGTGATGGTGATCAATTTCGCTACCTTGGTAAAGGTGTTTTAAAAGCGGTAGAATTTGTTAATACAGAAATCAATGAAACCTTAATTGGTTTTGGCATTGAAGATTTAAGCGTTATTGATCAAGCAATGATCGATCTTGATGGTACAGAAACTAAATCACGCCTTGGTGCTAATGCAATTTTGGCAGTATCTTTAGCCAGTGCACATGCCAATGCCAATAGACAAAATAAGCCACTATACGATTCTCTTGATCAAGGTGATGATTATAAATTGCCTGTACCAATGATGAACATCATCAATGGTGGCGAGCATGCCAATAATAGTGTTGATATTCAAGAGTTTATGATTATTCCTGCTGGCGCACCCAACTTTAAAGAGGCACTTCGCTATGGCGCAGAAGTTTTCCATCACTTAAAATCAGTATTAGAAGCGCAAGGCATGAATACTGCTGTTGGTGATGAAGGTGGTTTTGCGCCTGATTTAGCTTCTAATGAAGACGCCATTAAGGTGATTTTAGAAGCGATTAAAAATGCAAGCTATGAAGCGGGCAAAGATATCTTTATTGGTATTGACGCAGCCAGCTCTGAATTTTACAAAGATGGTAAGTACAACCTTGTTTCTGAAAATAGGTCTCTCACTTCAGAGGAGTTTGTTGATTACTTAGCAAATTGGGTTGATAATTATCCAATTATCTCTATTGAAGATGGCATGGATGAAAACGACTGGGATGGCTGGGACTTACTAACGAAAAAAGTTGGCGATAAAGTACAGCTTGTTGGTGATGATTTATTTGTTACTAATAGTAAAATTCTCAAACAAGGCATTGACAATAACATTGCCAACTCAATCTTAATCAAAGTTAACCAAATTGGCACCCTAACTGAAACTTTCGCTGCGATGAAAATGGCTGCAGAGGCTGGTTATACAGCGGTTATGTCGCACCGATCAGGTGAAACTGAAGATACCACTATTGCAGATTTGGCTGTGGCAACTGGCTGTGGTCAAATCAAAACAGGCTCTTTGTCTCGTTCTGATCGCTTGGCTAAATACAATCGCTTGTTACGCATCGAAGAAGAATTGGGCGCTAAAGCAATTTACCCTGGACTTGATGCTTTCAATCATTTAAATTAAACTAAGACTTAACTTACTTAACTCTACAACTGATTGGAATCACTTTCAACCTTTTGGCTTAGTATTACGCTACTTAGCTTAATACTAGCTTCAGCTTTTTTTTCCAGCACTGAAACTTCAATGATGGCGATTAATCGTTATCGTCTAAAGGCTCTGAGTAAAACCAATAAAAATGCCAGGCGCACTGAGCAACTATTAAAAGATACTGATCATCTGATTGGTACTATTTTATTAGGCAACAACTTTGTCAATATTTTTGCCTCAAGCATTGCCACTATCTTGGCAATTAAACTCTGGGGAGAGGACTCTATTGTATTAGCCTCTTTAGCACTTACCTTTGTTATTTTAGTTTTTGCTGAAACCACACCAAAAACATTTGCTGCCAAAAATCCAGAAAAAGTCGCCCTACCTGCTTCAATTATTATTAGCGTACTGATTAAACTTTTTAAGCCTTTTGTTTGGTTTATCGCACAAATATCCAAATTAATTCTTAAATTATTTGGTATTAACAGCCAACATCAACAAGAAGATATTAGCTCGGAAGAATTACGCATGGTGGTTAGTAATGCCAAGCCAATTATTGCTTCTAATTATCAGAAAATGCTACTTAATATTATTGATCTTGAGAAGGTTAAAGTTGAAGATATCATGATTCCAAGACACGAATTAATCAGTGTCGATATTAACCAGCCGGATGAAATTCTCAAACAATTTGAACGCATTCAGCACACTCGACTACTCACTTATAATGGCTCCACCGATAATATTACTGGCGTTTTACACATGCGTGATATTGTCAACTTGTATGCCAAAGGTGATTTCAACATGGATAACGTGCTGGCTTTAGTGCGCGACCCTTATTTTGTACCTGAAGGCACTTCCCTTGCACATCAGCTGGAGCATTTCCAAACTGAGAAAAGACGCTTGGGACTTATTGTTGATGAATATGGTGAAGTGCGTGGATTAATTGTACTCGAAGATATCCTAGAAGAAATTGTTGGTCAATTTACTTCTAATCAAAGTGAAATTATTAATGAGATTAGCCTACAAGAAGATGGAAGCTATTTGGTTGATCCCAGGATCAACATACGCGAGCTTAATACAACACTTGATATCGAGTTATCAGTTGCTAAGGCAAAAACACTTAATGGCCTTATTTTAGAGGAATTACAAACTATTCCAAAGCGCGATGTTAGTCTTAAAATTAATAAAATTCTAGTTGAAATTTTACAAATTTCAGACCAAACCATTAAGCTGGTTAAGCTAACAAAACTAGACTAACGCCTCACCCATATGCACTGTTTGACCAGCATTTAACTTCAAACAATACTTCTGATCTGGCATTAACATAACAATGGTTGAGCCCATATTGAATCGACCCAACTCTTCACCCTTCTTAAGCTCAATGTTTTGACCTGTATAGTCAAAATGCTGTAATTTTTTCTTATAAGGTGGGTTAATCTGACCCGCCCAAACTGTTTGCATAGAGCCGACAAAGATAGCACCAACTAAAACAAATGCGCATAAGCCAAACTCTGTTTGAAAATAACAAACCACGCGCTCATTTCTGGCAAATAAATTATCCACACCTTCAGCAGTTGTCTTATTGACAGAAAACAAATCGCCTGGAATATAATCCATAAAAACCAACTTACCATCATACGGCATATGAACTCGATGATAATCTTTTGGGGAAAGATAGATGGTGGCAAAGTAGCCTGAGTCAAATTGATCGGCACGATAATCACCAGCCAATAACGCAGAAACTGTATAATAACGATTTTTAGCCTGAAAAATAGTTCCGTGACTTATCTTACCTGCTTGAGAGACCGCACCATCAACTGGACAAATAATATTACTTGCGCCTATTTCACGCGCACCTGGTTTTAAAGCGCGCGTGAAAAAATCGTTAAAATGTTGATAATCTTCCACATTTTCACGCATTGCTTCAGATAAGTTAACCCCATAAGATTTAACAAACCAATGAGTAAATTTATTTTTTAACCAAACATTCTCAAGTCGAGCAAAGCGAAACATAAGCTTTGACAATGCATGCTGAGGGATAATATACTGCCACCAAGTCATATTTTAAACTAGCCTATTTTTGATTGAATAAATGTCAGAGCTTCGCTATAACTCACCTCAAACTTTTCTGGATTGTTTCTAGCTTTGTATTCAACATTACCATTATCCGCATGAGTATCACTCAACACCATTCTATGTGGAATGCCTAATAATTCAGAATCAGCAAACATAATGCCGGCACGTTCTTTACGATCATCTAATAAAACTTCAATACCAGCTTCTAAACACAACTGGTATAAATCATCAGCTAGTGCTTTAACTCGGGTAGATTTGTTGTAGTTAATTGGCACAATAACTAATTGGAACGGTGCAATAGATTCAGGAAAAATAATGCCACGATCATCGTAATTTTGCTCAATCGCTGCAGCAATAACGCGTGTTACACCGATACCGTAACAACCCATGGTTGTTGTTACAGCTTTACCTGATTCACCAATAACATTGGCATTCATAGCTTTTGAATACTTCGTGCCTAATTGGAAAATATGCCCAACTTCAATACCACGCTTGATTACAAGCTTACCTTTACCATCAGGCGAATCATCGCCTTCAACAGCATTACGTAAATCTGCCTGAGTAAACTCGGTATCTTGCCAGTTGACACCAGTTAGATGATGATCCCATTCGTTTGCACCACAGACAAAATCACACAAAATACTGGCTGAATAATCAACCACTAATTCAATACCAAGTTGCTTAACACCAATAAAACCTTTTTTCAATCCTAACGATTTAATATCTTCATCGGAAGCCAGTTCAAATTCGCCAAATAAATTATGTGCTTTAATTTCGTTTAATTCGTGATCGCCTCGAAGTGCCAAAGCTTTAAAACCAGCTGAAGTTGCAATAATCAAAGTTTTGATACAACTTGAAGGATCAACTGATAAAAATTCTGAAACTTCATTAATACTGGTTTTTTTCTTAGTTAAAACAGACGCTTGCTGTGCTGATGCTGATGGTGTTGCACTTGACTCCTGTTTAGAAAAAGCCACTTTTTCAATATTGGCAGCATAGTTAGACTGATCAGAAAAGCAAATAGCATCTTCACCACTATCGGCTAACACATGAAATTCATGAGAGGCATCGCCACCAATAGAACCAGAATCGGCCAATACAGGACGATAATCAAGGCCTAGACGGTCAAAAATATTGCAATACGTTTGATGCATTGTGTCGTATGTTTGTTGCAACGACTCTTGATCTAAATGAAAAGAATAAGCATCTTTCATGATAAATTCACGCGAACGCATCACCCCAAATCTAGGGCGTATCTCATCTCTAAATTTAGTTTGAACTTGATAAAAACTCATTGGTAGCTGCTTATAACTACGAATGTATTGAGCTGCAATCGTGGTAATTACTTCTTCATGGGTTGGACCCATGCAAAAATCACGACCATGGCGATCTTTAAATCTTAATAATTCAGGGCCGTACTGCTCCCAACGACCAGACTCTTGCCAAAGCTCTGCAGGTTGCGTTACTGGCATTAGTACTTCTTGAGATCCAGCCTTATCCATTTCTTCACGAATAATGGCTTCAACCTTTTTAAGAATTCTAACGCCCATTGGCAAATAAGAATACAAACCCGAAGCTAGCTTAGAGATTAATCCCGCTCGAATCATTAGTTGATGTGAAATAACTTGCGCATCATTCGGCGCTTCTTTTTGGGTTGCAATTAACAGCTGTGTGGTTTTCATATAAAATAAAGGTGTGAATTTTAAATAATTATGTTAATTTTACCCGAGCGACCTTATTATGATTGATATTCAGACACTATTAATTTACGCCATCCCAGTCTTGTTCGCAATCACTGTACACGAAACTGCTCACGGCTGGGTAGCCTCTCTACTAGGCGATCATAGCGCGCGTATGATGGGTAGAATCACGCTAAATCCAATTAAACACATAGATCCTGTAGGTACAATTCTGGTGCCTGCTTTTTTATATTTTACTTCTGGATTTATCTTTGGATGGGCAAAGCCAGTTCCAGTTAACTTTAGCGCTTTAAGATCACCCCGACAAGATATGCTTTGGGTAGCTATTGCAGGGCCTGTTAGTAATTTTATAATGGCCGCTTTATGGCTGGGTGTTATCTTTATTGCGATTAATACTGTCTCGCAATTTTTAGCAGATATGGCGCGAGTTGGTATCCAAATTAATTTACTGCTGGCAGTGTTGAATTTACTGCCACTACCACCACTTGATGGAGGTCGAGTATTAAGCTCTTTACTACCACCTAAATTATCCTATCAATATGACCAATTAGAACCGTACGGTTTGTTTATTTTATTAGGTCTGTTGTTTTTAGGAATTTTTCAAACAGTTATTCTACCCATTGTAGAATTGATTCAGCAATGGGCATATGGCTTAGTTGGCTTGATTTAAACGCTCTTTAATAAACTTAAGATTGTATCTTTTAAAGCTAAACGTTCTCTTTTTAATGTATTAAGATAATCATCAGAAGTGGGGCTAATACCTTGCTCTATACGAACAATTGCTTTATCAACACCTTCATATTCAAAAGCTAAGCGCCTAAAATATGCATTAGAAATTTTAAGTTGGTGTATTTTGTCTTTTTGCTTTGGGAATTCAACAATAAGTGGATGATGATTTTGCATATTTTTTTCCTTTTTTTTATGTTAATTTTTCTTTTAATAACTGGTTTACTTGCTTAGGATTAGCCTTACCTTGTGTGGCTTTCATTATTTGACCTACAAAAAATCCTAAGATTTTATCATTGCCTGATTTAAATTGCTCAACTTGACTGGCGTTATTAGCAATAATTTCATCAATAATAGCTTCAATAGCGTTAGTATCAGTTATTTGCCTAAGCCCTTTGGACTCAATAATTTCATCCGCAGAACCTTCACCCTCCCACATAGCCTTAAATACATCTTTGGCAATTTTTCCTGAGATAGTATCATCACCAATGCGGGCTACTAATAATGATAAAGCTTGAGGTGACACCAAGGATTGGTCAATTTCCAACTGGTTCTTATTTAAGAGTGCAGACAACTCACCCATAACCCAGTTGGCACATAATTTTGCATTTTTCTCATTATCTTTAAGCATTGCTTCAAAATAATCAGCCAATGATTTTTGTGAGGTTAAGACGTCAGCATCATATTCATTAAGACCTAGCTGAGTAATAAATCGTGCTTTTTTCTCAACAGGAAGCTCAGGCAGACTGGCTTTAATTGACGCCATTAATTCATCACTGATTTCAACCGGTAATAAATCAGGGTCTGGAAAATAACGATAATCGTTCGCCTCTTCTTTAGAACGCATAGAGCGTGTCTCATGTTTCACCGCATCATACAAACGTGTCTCTTGCGCAACGCTACCGCCCTCTTCTAAAATATCTTGCTGACGCTCAACTTCAAGGTTAATTGCACGCTCTAGAAATTTAAATGAGTTGATGTTTTTCAGCTCTGCACGAGTGCCTAATTCTTCTTGTCCCATCGGGCGAATAGAAACGTTTGCATCACAACGGAACGAACCTTCTTGCATATTGCCATCACAAATGCCAATATATTGTAGTAAGGAATGAATCTTCTTCGCATACGCTACTGCTTCTTTAGCACTGCGCATATCTGGCTCTGACACAATCTCTAAAAGAGGCGTACCCGCTCGATTTAAATCTACTGCGGTGTATTCATTAAACATGTCATGAACCGACTTACCTGCATCTTCTTCTAAATGTGCACGAGTAATGCCAACAACTTTAATTTCCCCATCAACTGTAATTTCAATTTCACCTTCACCAACAATGGGAATATCCATCTGTGAAATCTGATAACCCTTAGGTAGATCAGGATAGAAGTAATTTTTACGATCAAAAATATTGCGCTGATTAATATGCGCCTCTACTGCAAGGCCAAATTTAATGGCTTTATTTACCGCTTCAACATTAAGCACTGGCAAGACACCTGGCAAGCCTAAATCAACTGCACACGCTTGAGAATTTGGCGCTTGACCAAATAAAGTAGATGCTGATGAAAAAATCTTAGATTTGGTGCTAAGCTGCGCATGAATTTCTAG
>FXLX01000013.1 GCA_900180385.1 uncultured Candidatus Thioglobus sp.
GGGAGTTTTAAAGATAATCTTAAAAACTCTGCGGTTAATACGGTTGGTAAAAACTTAACTAAAAATATCGGTGCTGCTGATTTAAATGAGCTCACTCACAAACTTGCTCATGCAGGGCTTGGTTGTGGCTTGGCTTCTGCTAAGGGTGGGGATTGTAGTTCGGGTGCGGTGGGAGCGGTTGCCGCTGAAATTGCAGGTGAGATGTATGCTAAAAACAAAGATATTGCCTCAATGTCTGATAAGCAAAGAGAGCAGTTATTAACACAGACAAAATTAGTAGCTCAATTAGTTGCAGTTGCTAGTGCGGAGTTGGCAGGAAAAGATATTAATTCAGCTTTTGATGCTGGAACTAATGCAGTTGAAAACAATCTTAATAGCGAATTAAGAAGAAAATTCATAGAAGCAGATATGTATCAATTAGTTGTTGATGGCAGATTACCTCAATCAACTTATGATGAAGTTTTAAAAGAAATTGATGCTGCTGATAAAGCAGGTGCTGAGGCATTAGTTGCCTATTTATCATTAATGCCTGTTGGGCAAGGTGTTAATTTAATCCTACAAGGTGGCAAAGAGATTATTAAACGCTTTGGGGTTGATGGACTGAAGAAAGTTGTTGGTAAGTTTACACAGTTGAAAAAAACTAATGTTAGTGTTTATAAAAAATTAGATACTTATTTACTTGATAAAACACATAAAGACAACAAAGGAAAGGCTGATTTTTTCAAAAAAGCGTTAGGGTTTGATAGGTCTAATATTGATAAACTTGCAAAACAAATTAAATTTAATCCAAAAACTGCTACACAAAAATCTACCACTCAATATGGGACTAAATATGAGCAAATTATAAAGATAAAAGGCGCAAATGGAAGACTTATAGATGCTAAAGATGGTGTTATGAGGTTAGTGACGGGATATTCAGCAAAATGATTAATCAATACGATGTAGTAGAGTCATTAATAGATATTCCAAAGGAGAATCTTTATATAGGTGATAAGGGGACAGTTGTAGAAGATTTGGATGATAATTACTGCATGGTTGAATTTTTACAGAAAAACTCATCAATTCCTAAAACAGTTGACCCTGTTCCAATTATGCATAAAAAAAATTTAAAGGTTGTTTGGAAACATAACATTAAAGCAATACCCAAATGATTGTTAAATGTATAAGAAATAAAAGAGAGAGTTTATCACCAGAACTGTTAAAAAACTACGACAATTATGTCAATGGTCAAGAAATATATATGGAAATAGGTCAATATTTTTTCGTTTTCGGCATTAATTTTCGTGAAGGCGTGCCATGGTACTTGATTGAAGAAGATGATACTGATGGCTATCCAATACCTCGGCATTCTGGTCTTTTCGAAGTGGTAGAATCAACAATGCCAAGTAATTGGTGCTTTTATACTAAATCTAGACACATGGATGATAATTTCATTATTTCTAAAGAATGGGCAGAAAATCCTCTTTATGAAGATTTATTAGAAGAAGAAAGTTATGCCGTAAAAGCCTTTCAAGAACAAAAAAAAATAGCAAATAATGAAATTAAAAAGTTTTTAAACCTCAAGCGATAAGTTCGTCATATGGTAATAGCATAGACATTCAAAAACACAACCATTAATTTCTGTCAAAAGACAGGGGGTTCTGTGCCTTGTTGCCCTCCCTCGTATTTGTTGTTCCAAAGCCTATTGCAGGTATGCCCAAAAACCTTGATACCATAGGCAATCACCTTTAAAGCCAAACGATTAAGAAGCAACACGTCACAACGGTTCGTTGCCTCACAACTTGATGTTAATGTCAGAACGATTAATAATTGGGAAAGTGACAAAACCAAACATATTGCTAAAAAATATCAAGAAAAAATCATTAAGTTTTTGAGGTATTGCCCTTTAAACAACTAAAAACATAAATTTGTTCTTGACAAAGGCGTGCAGGGGGGGTATTGACTTCTAATTTTATTTAGGAGTTGTTTGTGTTTAAAGTTTTTTTCGTTTTTCTTTGCATTGCCTTTCAAAATTCTTTAGCAGAACTGCCGCTTACCATTGAAAATGTGATTACCAATAAGGGTAAATTTAAGTTAGATTTATCTCTATCTTACAATAACTTAGAGTTACAAGGTGTGCAAGCAAGTGATGGCATTTTAATTCAAATAGGCCCTACATCCTTTGTTAATGTGCTTAGCAAAGTGGTGCAAACGCAAATTAATAGTGATGTTTTAATTACTAGTATTGGTGCTCGTTACGGATTAAATGATAATCTTGAATCGTATTTAAGGGCAAATTACTTAAATATCAGTAGTCGTATTACTGATTTATCTGGCACATCAAGCACAAGTGATTCAAAATTGGCAGACGTTTGGGCTGGGGTTAATTATCAATTTTCAAAAGACACAGACACACCCGCATTACTCGGCTCAATTGAAACTGCTTTATATGAAAAGCATACGACCGAAAATGCTAAATTTAAATCACATCAAATTGGCATAACCACCTATCGAGCGATTGACCCAATTGTACTGTCACTCACAAGTGGCTATCGTTTTAATCAAATACGAAAAGACAATAGCACTAATTACAAACCTGGTAATTTTTTCTTTATCTCGCCCTCTGTCGGATTTGCGGTAAATGATACGATTACCCTGAACACAGGCTTTCAATGGTTGAATAAACAACCAGACAAGATTGGTGATATTACACAAGGTGCCCGTTCAACCACTACTGATTTAATTTTAGGCATGGGTTACGGGCAAGCAAAGAACAGCATTATTAACACTACTTTAAAAGCAAATATTTCAGGTCGTGGGGGAGCAGGCCTGAGGGTTAATTGGCTGTATAGTTTTTAACTAATAACTAATTAGAAAATCGCTCCTATTTTTATTCATCAAACAAGGAGACTATGATGAAAAAGTTAAAAATACTCTTGCTAGCAACATTGGCAAGTTTTATAATGGTAACATCAACAATAGCAAATCCGATTGGCAATGATGCCAATTTGATTTTTAGTAACGATAATTCGCAAGTTCAATCAATGGATTTTGCCAAGTTATCAACCGCTGAAATGCGGGAGACTGAGGGTGAGTGGATTTGGGTAGCTTGGGTTTTTACATCCAGAATGCTTTGGTCTAGGCCAGCATACTAAGTAAAATATAAAATGACGAGCCTTTAGTAGTTATACTAAAGGCTCGTCATTTTTTTCTCTATACTAAATTATGAACATTGTTTTTATAATAATTTTTCTTGGTGGGCTTGAATTAATCGTTTATCTTATTTATAAGGGTATTAGATACAAAAAAAACAGAGAGAAAATTAAGCAATCAAGAAAATGATTTTAAAATTCCTAAGAATACTCCTAACAGCTGTCAAGAAAATTTTAAAATCAACAAACTTTTTAGTGAAAAAGATATTTTTTACTAAAAAATCAAACAATTTTCCACAAGACGATGCTGGAGGCAGAACATATTTTTGGGCAAGCATGTCTGAATTTATTTTTGTAATTATTATTTTACTAATTTTGCTAGTGCGGTTTATTCGTTAATTTATAAAAGGACTTAGAATGATAAAGAATATTTTAAACTTACTAATATTCAAACCTGAGCCAATTGAGTATTATCAAAAATATTCGTTAAAAACCAGTATTAATATTGCTATTTTTATGAGTGTACTTTACGGGTTTTTACTTCCACGTCCTATTGAAATAAGCTTTATTGCAAATTTTTTAATGATGCTGATGGTGGTGCCAGTGATGCTAATAGTCACTTGGTTTTTAACCAAATTATTAAAACTCAAACACAAAAATACCTCGTTTCAAGCTCTGTTTGCCTTAAGTATTTTGGCTAGTATCATAGATTTAATGCTAATACCATTAACATTTTTAGCTCAATTTTATGAGTTTTTTAATTATTTGCAATTGGCGATATTTTTGTATTCTCTATTAATATTTTTCTTCGCTTTTGCCAAAGCAAACGGAGTTGGTTTAGGTTTTAGCTTGTTGTCAATGCTGCTCGGAGCCATTGTGTTAATTATTTTAATAATGACAATTAGCATTATTTTTATCACTCTTGGTTTAATCCCAGAACCAACTCTGCCGCCAGTATGATTAGATTGATATTGCTATTTTGTTTGACATTTACCGTGAATGCAGGTGTTATCGTGCCAATAGCAAATTTAAATATCGAAGTCGGTACCAAGACTTGGAAAGATTTAAGAGATGAAAAAATCGTCAAACAAGATAAAGATTATTCTTGTGGCGCTGCATCAATGGCAACACTCTTAAATGAGTTTTACAATCAGTCATTCACTGAAATAGAGCTATTAAAAGCCATGGACAAGGGTGATGGCAGTGCTTCATTTGATGACATGGCGAAAGCTTTGCCACAATTTGGTTTTCGCGCCGTAGGTTATGCCTTGTCATTCGAACAACTATCCAAGCTTAAAATATCGAAAAGATGATCATTTTTCAGTACTACGCGGCATTAGCAACAGCACCGTTTGGCTGTCCGACCCATCACTCGGCAATCGTACTTATAGTAAAGAGCAATTTTTAGATATGTGGGATACCAGAGACGATAAACTATTAAAGGGAAAAATATTAGCAATACTACCTAATGCTAAGGTCAAACAATCTGTTGATTTTTTTACAAAAACACCGGAACGCCAAACTTCTCTTACAAGTGACTTACAGGCACTAAACCGCTTTTAGCAAGTTAATCATCAAATCGCCGATATCCAGCCGCCTCAATCAAATAAGGCTTATCAACACTTTCGCTTCCGTCCAAGTCTGCAATGGTGCGGGCGACTTTTAGAATGCGGTGATAGCCTCTGGCAGAGAGATGAAGTTTGTCAATCACGCTGGATAGGAGTTGTTTGTTGGTTTTATCTAATTTGATGAGTTTATTAATTTCATCAGGGCTGAGTTTGTCATTGGTTTTGCCTTGGCGATTTATTTGTTTTTCATAGGCTTTTAATACTCTTTTTCGTATGACTTCACTTGATTCTGCATTGGCATTTTCTTGGCTGAGCAGGTCTTTTTTAGGTAGTGGTGGTACGGTTAACACCATATCAATCCTATCCAGGAGTGGTCCTGATATTTTGTTTTTGTATTTTTCTATTTGGTCTGCTGTACAGTGGCATTTAGCCGTACCATCACCATAATAGCCACATGGGCAAGGATTCATCGCTGCAATCAACTGAAAATTAGCTGGAAATATTACTTGTTGCTGAGCACGTGAAACATGAACTTCACCACTTTCCAAAGGTTGTCTTAAGGCTTCTAAAACATGTCGTGGAAACTCTGGCAATTCATCTAAAAACAACACACCTTCATGCGCTAAAGAAATTTCACCCGGCTTGGGATTTGAGCCACCGCCCACCAAAGCCACTGCTGACGAAGAATGATGAGGAGAGCGAAAAGGTCGCGTATACATTTGCGATAAATCAATTTCTTTGTTGGCTACCGAGCAAATTGCAGCATGTTGCAAGGCTTTCTCTGCGCTTAATGGCGGCATAACTGAATACAATCTTTCTGCTAGCATAGTTTTTCCTGAACCGGGAACGCCGCGAAGTAGTAAATTATGCCCGCCACTTGCTGCGATTTCTAATGCGCGCTTGGCATGATACTGCCCCTTGACCTGAGAAAAATCATACTCGTATTTAGGCGCTATTTTTTCTTGAATAGCAGGAGCTTTGGGCGCCCCCAATCCAGTTAAAAACTCACAAACTTGCAATAAATGCTTGGCCGGTATTATTTCAACATGCTCAACCAATGCACACTGTTGATAATCATCATAAGGAACAATAACACTATGCCTAACCTTATTTGCCTCAATCACCGCTGGCAATAATCCTTCTGTTGCGTGCAATAATCCATCTAACCCAAGTTCGCCGTAACATTCAAATTGCAATATATCGATACTTGGTTTTATTTGCCCTGAGGCAATTAACACGCCTAATGCAATAGGCAAATCATAGCGCCCACCACGTTTAGGAAAATTAGCAGGTGCTAAGCTTACCGTAATACGCCCTTTGGGCATTTTAAAATTTGAATTCATTAGCGCAGAACGCACTCGATCTTTACTTTCTTTAACTGCACCTTCAGGCAATCCTACAATTGAGAACCCTGGTAGTCCGCCTGAAATATGCACTTCAATGGTAACAATGGGAGCGTCTAATCCAGTTGAAGCTCGAGTAAATACTTTGGCTAATTGACTCATACAGCCTCCAACTCTTCTAAACTCCATCTTGGCTGAATGGTGATTTCACCACCAGATGTCACTTGACCTTTGCTTAGGCGTAAATGGCCAGCTAAGGCAATCATGGCACCATTATCTGTACAGAATTCTTGCCGAGGATAGAATACTTTAACCTTCAGTTTTAAGCCCATTGCATCCAACTCTTCTCTTAAAGATAAATTAGCGCTAACACCGCCAGCTACAACCAACGTATCTCGCTGGGCTTGTTCTAAAGCACGCCTACATTTAATCATTAGTGTTGAAGTTGCTGCTACTTCAAAAGCTTTAGCAATATCAGCCTTCTGATCAGGATATTTAGTAAAGGTATTGCGTGCAAAGGTTTTTAAACCACTAAAGCTAAAATCTAGCCCCGGGCGATCAATCATTGGTCGTGGAAATTTAAACACATCTTGCTCACCTTCTAATGCAAGCTTTGCCAGCGCTGGCCCACCTGGATATCCAAGACCTAAAATCTTGGCTGTTTTATCAAATGCTTCGCCCACAGCATCATCTAGAGATTCACCCAAAATCTCATATTCACCAATGGTTTTCACATCAATCAGCATGGTATGTCCGCCTGACACCAACAGCGCTACAAATGGAAAGCTTGGCTGTTTATTTTCTAGTAAAGGTGCTAATAAATGCCCTTCCATATGATGAACACCTAAAGATGGAATTTTTAAACTCCAGGCTAATGATTTAGCCACGGCACTGCCAACCAACAAAGCACCTGCCAAACCTGGACCTGCCGTGTAAGCGATACCACTAATATCAGATAAGGTTAGTTTAGCATCAGCAAGTACCGCCTTAATTAAGGGCAATACTCGCTGAATATGGTCTCGTGATGCCAGTTCAGGCACTACGCCACCATACTGCGCATGAATTTCTACTTGGGAAAATAGTTGGTGACCAATTAATCCTTTTTCACTATGGTATAAGCCAATACCTGTTTCATCGCAGGAGCTCTCAATACCTAAAGTAATGAACGGCTTAGAGACTGTCATTCGACCCCCCTAAATAAACTTTTTTAACCTCAGTATTATCCAAAATGGTGCGTTTGTCTCCTTGAGCAATGATTTTTCCGGCATGTAAAACATAAGAGTGGTCGCAGGTATCTAGCATTTCACGATAATTATGATCTGTAATTAACACGCCAATGCCCTTGGTCTTTAAATGATAAATGATTTGCTGAATGTCGCCCACAGAAATAGGATCAACACCAGCAAAAGGCTCATCTAACAAAATAAACTTAGGATCCATGGCTAACGCTCTAGCAATTTCCACTCGACGTCTTTCGCCACCTGATAAACTCACCCCGTCAAGATGGCGAATATGCTCAATATGAAACTCAGCTAACAATTCTTCTAATCGGTGTTTTCTTTGGGGTTTGTCTAATGCTGAGTTTAGTTCAAGCACAGCCATGATGTTATCTTCGACAGACAACTTTCTAAAAATTGAAGGCTCTTGTGGCAAATAGCCTAAACCCAATTTAGAGCGCTTGTGCATTGGCATGTTGCTAATATTTTCATTGTCGATAAAAACCTGACCCTTATCTGCACTCACCAAACCGCACGCCATGTAAAAACAAGTGGTCTTTCCTGCACCATTAGGGCCTAACAAACCAACAATCTCGCCACTTTGAATAAAAAATGAAGCGCTATCCACAACTTTCCTACCATGATAAGATTTGCTAATATTTAGTATATTAAGGGTTGAATCTAACATAATTTTTATTCACGTATTGATTTTATCATCTATAATAATTGATTTTATCATTAAAGTAAATATCATGTTCAATACTAAAAAATCAATCGATGCCATCAAGCCTAGTCAAGCACCTACCACACCTTCACGACCAATTACTGGTCAAAATCAACAGATTAACCATACAACTACCGATGTAACTAAAATCTCTAAATGTTGTGTTGTTAAGGGCGATGTTACTGGTACTAGTGATATTGAAATTTATGGACAATTAGAAGGAACAATTGATATTAAAAACAACACTGTAACTATCGAGAAATCGGCCAAAGTTAAAGCCAATATTTTGGCCAAAATAGTCAAAATTAATGGCGAGACAACTGGCAACATTGAGGCTGAATCTAGCATCACTATTAGCGAAACAGGTAAGGTTACTGGCGATATGTTAGCGCCAAAAATTATACTAAAAGATGGCTCTTACTTCAAAGGCAACGTTTCAATGGTTGAAGGGAAAATAGCTAACAAAGGCTCAAAAATTCAGAAGAATGCATCTTTTTAATTCCGTCAACTGTTTGGATTAATAGCAGACCATTTTCATCAACACCACAACAAATACCCGTGAAGCTATCTTTATTATGTTGATAAGTAATTTTTTTTCCTGATAAATAGTCGATTTTATTCCATTTTTGAACAAAGTAAGAAAAGCCTTCTTGTTCAAAAATTTCACAAAAAATCAATATTTTGTGAATTAAATCAATCGTTATCCGTGTTAAATCAACCTTAGTTTTTAAGATTTTATTTAAATCAATCCACGGTGTTTGGCAGTTGACCTCATCATTCAAATTAACATTTAAACCCAATCCAATTATGACGGATTGACGATCGCCTTTCAGGGTGTTTTCAAGTAAAATTCCCGCTAATTTTTTGTCATTAATCAGTACATCATTTGGCCATTTTAACTTCGGATTGTCAACTCCATAGCGCTTTATCACCTCAACAATAGCCAAACCAATCACCAAACTTAACCCATTTAAAACAGTGGTGCTATTAAAGTGTTTGCCAATTGAAAAAATAACACTGGTTTTATGCCCACTAAGCCAACGCCTACCACGCTGACCCCTGCCATTTGTTTGCTCTAAAGCGATGCAAATCTGAGTTTTGGTATTATTATTTGACAATTTAGATAAATAATCATTGGTGCTAGCAATACTGTCAAAAACAACATACTCAATTGGAGAGTCAATTTTACTTTCTAAGTCAGAATAATCAGCCATATAATAATTAATAACGTCAGAGAAAGCCAAACAGCTGCTGAACCCATATCTTTGGCCGCACCTGAAAGCACATGATATTCATCGCTAATTCGATCCACTACAGATTCAACAGCTGAATTTAAAATCTCCACAATTAGCACTAAAAATACACTGGCTATTAAGATAGCCTGCTCAACACCCATCTTGCCAAAAATCAATGCAAGTGGCAGCAAAATAATCGCCAGCCATACTTCTTGTCTAAAAGCTACTTCAGACTGATAACAAGTTTTCAAGCCTTTCATCGAAAATTCATAAGCAGTAAAAATTCTCTTTAATCCAGTTGCTTCATTTTTCACGGGCTACTCTTTAAGTGGTTAAAATAGTTAAATCAATTTTAATTTTACACATATATTTAATTATGAAAATAGCATTAGGCGTTGAATACATGGGCACTGATTTCCATGGATGGCAATTGCAAAAAACTGGTATTCGCACCGTACAACAAGTAGTTGAGCAAGCACTTTCTAGTATTGCTAATCATCCTGTCAGGGTGTTTTGTTCAGGCAGGACCGATGCAGGTGTGCACGCGATTGAGCAAGTTATTCATTTTGAAACCAGTGCTATTCGTGAAGACAAAGCTTGGCTATTTGGTGGAAATGTCAACTTACCCTATGATGTTAATTTCACCTGGGCGAAGCGCGTTGATGACGATTTTCATGCGCGCTTTAACGCTTTTGCTAGACGTTATCATTACAAAATACACAATACCAAAGTGCGCTCAGCCATTATCGGTAAACATTCACTTTGGGAGCCGAGAACGCTAAACATTGATGACATGAATCAAACGGCGCAGTATTTACTCGGTGAGCATGATTTTTCCGCGTTTAGAGGTAGTTTATGTCAGGCAAAATCCCCCATTAAAACCATTGAATTTATCACACTGAGTAAGCAAGATGATGCGATCCTACTGGATATCAAGGCCAATGCTTTTTTACATCACATGGTTCGCAATATCGTTGGCACACTGCTTAAAGTGGGAAAAGGCGAGCGAACAGTTGAGTGGGTTAAAGAAGTGTTAGAATCCAAAGACCGTAAACAAGCTGGCGCTACTGCACAGCCACAAGGTCTATACTTTGTAAAAGCATTTTACGAAAACCTATAATTACTTAAATCTTATCCAAAAAAAATCCAAGCCTAGGCTTGGATTTTTTAATACTTTCTTAAATTACTATTAAGAAATTAAATGTTTCAGAGGGCTATGTGAAGCTGCCTCATCATCGCCCAATTCTTGCCAAGCATAACGAAGCGCGTCAGTACGACGATCATAGAATCGATCCTCACCGAACTTATCCATAAAACCTGATTTTCTCAATACCTTTTCAATACCTTCACTACGTGCAAATAGAATCTCAACGCCATTTGAAGAGCATCTGTCTAGCAATCCTGTAAGCATCTCTTCACCTGAAGCATCAATTTGATTGATGCCTGCCATGTCAACAATGATGTACTTTAAACAATGGTGCTTCTCGGCAATCAGATTAAGCATACGGTCTTCAAAATAACCTGCATTACCAAAATATAAAGAGCCAGAATATTTAACAATTGAAACCACTTCGCAACGATCAAGTTTATTATCTAGTGCATTAACCAGCATGGTTGAGCCACTATGTGCCGATAACTCGGTAAATCTTGGCTGCATGGTACGATACAAAAACAATGCTAACGACAAGATAACGCCAATTACAATACCATTTTCTAGATGTGGTGCGAACAATAGCGTCAATACAAACGAAGAAACAGCAACAATTGCGTCATGCTTTTCAACCTTCCAAGCATGCATAATTGGTGCAAATTTAATCAGGTTGATAACTGCCATAATGATAACCGCCGCCAATGTTGCCTGTGGCAAATGGTATAAAAGTGGCGTTAAAAATAATAAGGTAATACCCACAATTACCGCTGTCACTACTGACGAAAATCCAGTAATTGCACCTGCAGATATGTTAACTGCAGAACGCGAAAATGAGCCTGATACCGCATAACCTTGGAAGAAACTAGAAACAACGTTTGCCAGTCCTTGGCCCATTAATTCTTGATCAGCATCAAGGCGCTGTTTGGTTTGTGCGGCCATGGCTTTTGCAATAGAAATAGCCTCCATAAAACCAATCAAACCAATAGTAATTGCAGTCACAATCATTTGATTCATAACTGAAAAATCAAAGCCAGGAATAACTATTGGTGGCAAACCTTCTGGAATAAGACCAACAATTGCACCGCCGTAGCCGCCTGCCTCAACTGAACCACCAAAATCAATCAACCAAGCGATAATAGTTGTAACAGCTACCGCCAATAAAACGCCTGGCAATTGTGGTGCGTATTTTTTAACTGCAATCATGATTACAAAAGCCATGATTGCAATCATTAGTGTAATTGAATGGGTGTCCGTAGTGGCATTAACAATCGTACCCCATACTTGTTCATAAGTATGTTCACCATCACCTTTAACAACGCCAAATATTTTATTTAATTGTGATGTGCCAATAATGATTGCTGCAGCATTAGTAAAGCCAACCACAACTGGATGAGATAAGAAGTTAATAATAAAGCCAAGCTTTAATGCGCCTAATAAAAACTGAAAAATACCCACCATAAAGGCTAGTAAAGATGCATAAATAACATACTCTTCCATGCTAGCACCTTCAGGCAAAATAGTAGGAACTGCTGCTGCTGTTAACAACGATACAACCGCTACTGGACCCGTACCTAGCTGACGCGATGAGCCCATTAAAGCTGCAATCATAACTGGTAAAAATGAAGCGTATAAACCATGCTGCGGCGGAAGACCGGCAAGCTGCGCATAAGCCATAGACTGTGGCACCAATACCAAAGCAACCGTTAAGCCAGCAACCAGGTCTGCTTTTAATATGTTTGAGTCTTTAATCTCACCAATCCATGCCAAAAACGGCAAAAATCTTGCAAATTTGTTCATTGTGCGTTCCAATTATATAAAAAATAGCTTTATGCTATTGAAGTGCCACCTAGAGAGTTACTAAGTGAATATTAGCTCTGTATTATATAATAATACCTCCATTTAATACGGGTTATTTTGTATAATGTTGAAATTGCCTTTTCTAGGCAGTCTTTATTTCTTACTTACTATACAAAGGATTAATTCATGAGATTAATTGAGAATTTACATTTTAATAATATTCGTGGTGATATTACTGGTGGTATCACAGCTGGCGTTGTAGCCCTTCCGTTTGCAATTGCAATGGGCTTAGCTTCGGGCGCTGGTGCAATTGCTGGCCTATACGGCGCTATTATTACTGGCTTCTTTGCTGCTCTATTTGGTGGCACTGGCGCACAAGTATCTGGACCAACAGGCCCTATGACCGTGGTAATGGCACTTGTGGTAACTCAATTTGTTACCTACTTCTCAGGTGAAATTGATCCAATAACTGGACTTATTTACACTCAAGATGCAGCGCTTGGTACTGGCCTGGCAATTGCCTTTACCACGGTTGTGTTAGGTGGTATTTTTCAAATTATTTTTGGCCTATTGAAGTTAGGACGCTTTATTAACTTGATGCCACATCCAGTAACTTCTGGCTTTATGACAGGCATTGGCGTTATTATTATTATCTTACAAATTCCTCAAGTTTTAGGATTTTATGATATTAAAGGCTCTACAACGGGCATCTTCTCCCAATTAGGAGAGGTTAAAGAATATTTTGTTAATATCGGTGCAATTTCAATTGCAGCCATCACTCTGGCTACCGTGTACTTATTGCCTAAAAAGATTGGCAAGTTTATTCCAGCACCATTATTCGCCTTAGTAACAGGCACGTTAGTTTTGTTATTCTTCCCAGAGCTATTCTCATCGTCTGCAGAGCCATTAAACGCAATGATTCTTGGTGAGATTCCAACAGGACTTCCAAGCTTTCAAACGCCTGTTTGGGAAGTAAGCATTGTTGTTGACATGATTGCTGCTGGCATGATGCTGGCCATTCTAGGCTCTATTGACTCATTACTAACTTCGCTAGTTTCTGACGAAATTACACGCACACATCACAAATCTGATCGCGAATTAATTGGCCAAGGTATTGGTAACACATTATCAGGCTTATTTGGTGGCTTGCCAGGAGCAGGCGCCACTATGCGCACTATGACCAACGTTAAAGCCGGTGGCTTGACACCTATCTCTGGTGCACTGCATGCCGTGTTATTGCTTGCCATTGTATTGGGTGGCGCACAATATGCAAAAGAGATTCCACTAGCGGTACTAGGTGCTATCTTGGTTAAAGTGGGTACTGATATTATTGACTGGGAGTACTTAAAAAACTTAGCCTCTACCCCTAAATCTGGTGCGTTAATCATGATTGTGGTACTAGGAATTACTGTGTTTTATAACCTAATGGCCGCCGTTGGCGTTGGGCTTGTAATGGCCAGCTTAATCTTCTTGCAAAGAATGACAGACGTGCAACTTGCCAGCATTATATCGGTTCAAACTATTGAGGAAGCCTCTCACTTAGATGAAACCCATCAAGAATTAATTCGTGCAGGCAATACTTTATTTTACCAATTAAACGGCCCAATGAGCTTTGGCTCTGCAAAAGGCGTCGTAAGAGACTTCTCAACTAAGTCAAATTACAATAGAGCCATCTTAGACTTGTCTAACGTGCCTGTAATTGATTACACAACCTCTAGATCAATCTCAGAAATTTGCAACATTTGCCAGGAGAAATCTGCAGAAATTACAATCGTTGGCGCTAATATCAAGGTAAGGCACGCCCTTGAAAATATCGGTATTGATAAAGAGCTTATTAGTCACTAATTAAGCCTTTATCTTTACCCATAAAAAAGCCTGCATTGTTGCAGGCTTTTTTTATTGTTTAATTATCTAGGCGCTAAAAATCTTCATCCCAGTCAACTAACACCTTGCGTGTATTCATATCTATGTTGATCAAAAATGGCTCAATATAAGGCACCCAATGTTCTTTCTTGCCATTGATAACCATTACATTGTTTGATCCGGTATCAACCATGTAAGAGATTTTTCCAAGTTCAACACCTGCAGTATTAACAACCTCTAATCCTGTTAGCTCGTCCCAGTAATACTCGCCTTTAGGCAGTTTTGCTAGTTGCGATCTTTCGATATAGATATCCATACCAATATAGCTTCTGGAAACTTCGCGATCGTTCACGTCTTTTAGTTGAGCAACAATGGTTTTTCCTTGCACTCGGCCTTTAACAATTTCAAGCGTCGTCCATTTGCCATCGACTTCAATATGCCAAGGCTGATAAGTCAGAATATTTTTTCTGGGATTGGTGTGTGAAAATAATTTCACCCAGCCCTGAACGCCAAAAAGGCCATTAATCTGTCCGACCAATAGCCTTTTATTGATAGAGTTATTGCTCACTACTTACTCAGCAGCAGCTTCCTCTGATGACACTTCAGTAGCGCTTTCCGCTTCTGCCGCTGCCTTAGCTTCAGCTGCTAATTTAGCTACAACTACTGCCGCTCTAGCATCTTGAGCCACAACACGCTTCTCACGAATTGAAGGATCTTTAAATTCTTTAATAAGTTGTTGAACACGATCAGATAACTGCGCACCTTTTGACGTCCAGTACTCTAATCTTTCTTCTTCGATAGTAAGCCTAACTTCTTGTCCACGAGCAACCGGATTAAAATATCCGATACGCTCAATGTAACCACTGTCTCTACGCTTGCGTGAGTCTGTTGCTACGATTGAATAAAAAGGTTTTTTCTTGGCTCCACCTCGGGCTAGTCTAATTTTAACCATGGGTTTTTTGCTCCTTTATTTATAATAGCTTACACCGAAAAGGTATAAGACGCGAAATTATATCAGTTTTTCTAAGTCTTGCGCTAGTTTTTGCGCATCACCCGTATAAGTCATCGGGGTTAATTCGGCCAATGCTTGTTTTGCCTCATCTGGCATATCCAAATCTTTTACAAACTCAGCCAATACTTGGGCATCAATAGTGTTGCCACGAGTTAACGCCTTAAGCTTCTCATACGGATTTTCAATACCGTAACGACGCATTACTGTTTGAATAGGCTCAGCTAGTACTTCCCATGATGAATCTAAATCTTGATGTAAGCGCACCTCATTAGTTTCTAGCTTGCTAATACCCTTGGCAATTGATGTATAGGCCACTAAACAATGTGCGCAACTTACACCTAAGTTTCTAAGAACGGTTGAATCAGACAAGTCACGCTGCCAACGAGAAATGGCCAACTTGTCCGCCAAATGTGTATTAAGCGCATTGGCAATGCCTAAATTTCCTTCACCATTTTCAAAGTCGATTGGGTTAACTTTGTGCGGCATGGTTGATGAGCCAACCTCACCTTCAATGGTTCTTTGCTTGAAATAACCCAATGACACGTAGCCCCAAATATCACGACAATAATCAATCAAAATGGTATTGAAACGATTCATTGAGTGAAAATACTCAGCCATGTAATCGTGTGTTTCAATTTGTGCGGTGTACATCGCATAGTTAATGCCTAAGCCTTCAATAAACTGCTGAGAAATCGCTTGCCAATCTAAGTCTGGATAAGCCGATATGTGCGCGTTAAAATTACCCACAGCGCCGTTAAATTTACCCATAATTTTGACGCTCTCTAAGTGTTCAATCTGACGCTTAAGACGAAATGCAAAATTTGCCATTTCTTTACCAACTGTAGTTGGAGAAGCGGTTTGTCCATGAGTGCGTGACAACATCGGGATAGCCGCATTGTCTTTAGCCATTTTTGCAATGAGCGTTAGTACATTATTCATTTGCTTAAGCATGATTTTACGGCCATCAATCAACATCAATGCGTGTGACAAATTATTAATATCTTCAGAAGTGCAGGCAAAGTGGAAAAATTCACTCACCGCATTTAGCTCGGTATTATTTTTAATTTTATCTTTTAAGAAGTATTCAACCGCTTTCACATCATGGTTGGTGGTTTTTTCAATATCTTTAACCGCTTGTGCATCTGCTAATGAAAAATTAGCAGCAATATTAGCTAAAAATTCGCTCGCTTTTGAACTAAACGCAAGCACTTCTTCAATACCTTGATTATCAGCCATAGCTTGTAGCCATTCAACCTCAACCAAAACTCGATATTTAATTAGACCAAATTCACTAAAAATATTACTTAGGTCTTTGGTCTTATCAAAATAACGTCCGTCAACCGGAGAAATTGCAGTTAAAGCATTGAGTTCCATAATATTTATTAAAGGCTGTAAAAATGATAAAATTATACGCTTTATTCATTCTTATAAAAATACTCATCGTGAAATCGGACTATCTAAAACATATTGAAGAGCGCAAGCTAAACAACCTACCCCCATTGGCACTTAATGCTGAACAAACTAAATCAGTGGTAAAGCACTTGATCAATGCAGATGAAGATGGATTTTATCTTGATTTATTAACGCATCGCATTCCACCAGGTGTGGATGAAGCTGCTTATGTTAAAGCCAGTTTTTTAGCCAGTGTTGCTAAAGGTGAGCAATCTTGCAAGGCCATTAGTCAACAACAGGCAACTTTTTTACTCGGTACGATGCTGGGTGGTTACAATATTGAGCCATTAATTGATTTGCTAGATTTAGATGAAACAGCACAAACTGCAACCGATGCCTTATCTAAAACACTACTTATTTATGAAGCGTATCAATCTATTGTAGAAAAATCAGCTAATAATACATTTGCCAAACAAGTGGTCGATGCTTGGGCAAATGCAGATTGGTTTACCTCTAAGAAAGCATTACCCGCTGAAATTAAAGTAACCATTTTTCGTGTTGAAGGCGAGATTAATACCGATGATTTATCCCCTGCTACAGAAGCTTGGTCACGTCCAGACATTCCACTTCATGCACAATCAATGCTGGTTAAGAAAATGGATAGCCCATTAGAAACTATTGTCAAGCTTAAAGAAAAAGGACTTCCACTTGCCTTTGTTGGCGATGTTGTAGGCACTGGCTCATCTCGTAAATCAGCAATCAATTCTGTACTATGGCACATGGGCAATGACATTAACTACGTACCTAATAAACGCAGTGGCGGCGTAGTACTGGGCGGCAACATTGCGCCAATCTTTTTTAATACTGCCGAAGATTCTGGCGCACTACCGATTGAGTGTGACGTATCAAAACTCAACATGGGTGATGAAATCACTATTCACCCTTATGAAGGAAAAATCACCAATAGCAATGGTGATACTATTTCAACTTTTAAACTATCGCCAACCACAATGCCTGATGAAGTACGTGCGGGTGGCAGGATTCCACTGATTATTGGACGTGGATTAACAGATAAAACTCGTCAAGATTTAGACCTGCCTGTAAGCAATCTTTTCTTACGCCCACAAGATGCTAGCAATAGTGATGCAGGCTATACATTGGCGCAAAAAATTGTTGGTAAGGCTTGTGGCGTTAAAGGCATTCGCCCTGGCACATATTGTGAGCCACGCATGTCAACGGTAGGCTCTCAAGATACAACAGGTGCCATGACTCGTGATGAACTTAAAGAATTAGCTTGCCT
This sequence comes from uncultured Candidatus Thioglobus sp., assembly GCA_900180385.1. Taxonomy (GTDB): domain Bacteria; phylum Pseudomonadota; class Gammaproteobacteria; order PS1; family Pseudothioglobaceae; genus Thioglobus_A. Next base: position 17,733 of record FXLX01000013.1, read on the forward strand.
GGGTTTTTCGGCAGACTTAGTCATGCAAAGTTTTTGTCACACAGCGGCTTATCCAAAGCCGATTGATTTGGAGCTTCAGCATTCACTGCCTGACTTTATGCAATCTCGTGGCGGCGTAGCACTAAAACCTGGAGATGGTATTATCCATTCATGGCTTAATCGCATGCTTTTACCAGATACTGTAGGCACAGGTGGCGATTCACATACTCGATTCCCAATTGGCATTAGCTTTCCTGCAGGCTCTGGTTTAGTGGCTTTTGGCGCATCTATCGGTGTGTTACCATTAGATATGCCTGAATCTGTCTTGGTGCGTTTTAGTGGCACCATGCAAGAAGGCATTACTTTACGTGATTTGGTTAATGCCATTCCTTATGTTGCCATTCAGCAAGGATTGCTAACCGTTGAAAAATCAAACAAGAAAAATATCTTCTCAGGTAGAATTTTAGAAATTGAAGGCTTGGGCGATCTTAAAATTGAACAAGCATTCGAGTTAACTGACGCCTCAGCAGAGCGTTCAGCCAATGGTTGCACGATCAAACTTAATAAAGAGCCAGTTGCAGAATATTTACAATCTAACATTGCCCTACTATCATCAATGATAGAAATGGGCTATGAAGACAAGAAAACAATTGCTCGACGTATTGTTGCCATGCAAAAATGGCTAGATGCACCCGAATTATTAGAGGCTGATAGTAACTGTGAATACGCTGCTGTGATTGAAGTTAACTTGGATGAGATCAAAGAGCCAATTCTTGCTTGTCCAAATGACCCTGATGACGTTAAAACATTGTCAGATGTGGCCAACACCAAAATTGACGAAGTGTTTATTGGCTCTTGTATGACCAATATTGGACACTTTAGAGCGGCTGCACAACTACTTAAAGGCCAATCAGAATTAGCAACAGAGCTTTGGATTGCGCCGCCAACGCGCATGGATGAAGCGCAACTTAAAAAAGAAGGTGTGTACAAAACATTTGAAGCGATTACTCAGCATACGGAAACCCCCGGATGCTCTCTGTGTATGGGCAATCAAGCACGCGTTAAAGATAATGCCACCGTAGTTTCCACCTCAACTCGCAACTTCCCCAACCGCCTAGGTGATAATGCCGATGTGTATTTATCATCCGCTGAAGTAGCAGCTATTGCCGCAAAAATCGGACGAATTCCAACAGTTGAAGAATATCAAGCAGAAATGCAAACTATTAAGCCGATGTCAGACAATATTTATCAATATCTTAATTTTGACCAAATATCTGAATATCAAGATGCTGTTGGGCATATTGCACTTGATACAATTTTAAAAGAGTAGCAAAAAAAACATTAGGCGATAAAAAAGCCACTTTTCAACAGTGGCTTTTTTATTGAAAAATACAGTTGTTATGCTGATTTTTTTCTATTTTCCTTAATTGTCTCAAAAATAAAATCAAGATGCAACTTAATTTCATCTAAATGTTTGTATGCTTGTTCAATTAACTTTTGTTTTTCGTTGCTTTTCATCGCCCTTTCTCCTTTTTTTTATTTCTTGTTATACATTATATATAATTTTGTTAGTAATTAGCGTGTTTCTTTAGTTCTATTATCAATTTATCTACCGCTTCTTGGTTTTCCTTTCTAATAGCCTGAGCTATTCTTTCCATAATAACAACGCACTGAGACGCATCAATAGCCATATTTATCTCAAGATGATCATCCTTTGCAAAAAGTCCCAATATTACATTTATTCCATTCAAATGTAATATTAAGTCTTCAATTGAGGGATCAAGCCCTTTTAATTCAGTAACAGACAATCCAAATCTTTCTGCTGGCTCAATAAATGACTTTTGAATAACAGAAATAATGCTTTGGTATAGACTTGCTGTGTCCATTATTTAATCTTAGCTTCCTTATACATCACATGCTGTCTAACAACTGGATCAAACTTTTTAACTTCAACTTTCTCAGGATGAAGACGTTTGTTTTTAGTTGTTGTGTAGAAATGACCAGTTTTAGCTGATGATACTAATTTAATTTTTTCTCTCATAATTTACTCCTAAACCTTTTCGCCACGTGCGCGGATTTCTTTAAGTACAACGTCAATACCTTTCTTATCAACGATACGTAAACCTTTAGCTGTTAGCTTAAGCTTTACAAAACGATTCTCACTTTCCACCCAAAAACGGTGTGTGTGAAGATTTGGATAAAAACGACGGCGCGTTCTATTGTTTGCGTGTGATACATTGTTACCACTAATTGGTCGCTTACCAGTTACTTGACATACCTTTGCCATGACTCTACCTTTCGAAAATCTAAAAGAAATGAATTATACTTAAAATTATTTAACTTTCTTAGCTAAATTTTATAAAAATCGTGTTTACTATTGCATGAACTAGCTGTATCATACACCACTTCGGAGGGATGGCAGAGCGGCTGAATGCACTGGTCTTGAAAACCAGCAAGGATTAATCTCCTTCCAGGGTTCAAATCCCTGTCCCTCCACCACATTTAATAAAACAAAATGCCAGCAACTAGATACACTATCTCAGGCGTTACCCAAGACGGTCAGAAGTTCAGACCTAGCGACTGGACTAAAAGGTTAATTTGCATCAAAAAAGAACAACTCATCAAATACAACGGACACCTAAAGATTAGAAGAATTGATGGTATAAAATCGATTGTTTTTGATAGTCAACTCCAAGAAGCCTGCTCTTTTACGTTTGAGCGATTATTATCATTCGCTAAAATCAACCACCTTGTTGTGACTGAAGAGCAAATCAACTCTCAAGATTCAAATTAAATACCGTACTGATCTCTATAAGCTTCAATGCGCTTAATCAGATCTTGATCATCGCCCTGCTTTAAATAACCAATCAAATAAGAAAGATCAATAATACTTAGCACGGTAATACCGAAATTTTCTTCAACTTCTTGAATAGCTGACTTATTACTCTTGCCTTTTTCTTGACGATCAACCGCTACAATTACACCTTTTGCTTTAGCGCCGTTGGCATCAATAATATCCATCGCCTCACGAATCGCCGTGCCGGCTGTAATAACATCATCAATAATTAAAATATCGCCTTCTAATGCATGGCCAACAATATCACCACCTTCGCCATGAGTTTTGGCTTCTTTGCGGTTAAAGCTGTAAGGCACATTTCTACCAAATGAATCGTTAAGTGCCATTGCACACGCGGTGGCTAACGGAATACCTTTGTAAGCAGGGCCAAACAATACATCAAATTCTAGTCCGCTTTCTTCAATGGCTTGGGCATAAAAATTACCCAATTTTGACAAATGCTCGCCAGTATTAAACGAACCCGCATTAAAGAAATAAGGGCTAACACGACCAGATTTGAGCGTAAATTCACCGAATTTCAACGCACCAATTTTTAACATAAAATCAACAAAGTCTTTTTGATACTGTTTCATGGCTTTTCCTATAAAATTATTTTATGAAGATTATAACGATTAATGTTAATGGTATTCGAGCCGCTGAAAAAAAAGGCTTGTTTGACTGGCTGGAAAACGAAAAAGCAGATGTGGTTTGCCTGCAAGAAATCAAAGCACAAGAAGACCAATTAGACGAACGATTCTACCCAAAAAACCTACATTGCTTCTACCAGCCTGCTGAGAAAAAAGGCTATTCTGGTACGGCAATTTTCAGCAAGCAAAAACCAATTAAAGTCAGCAAGAAAAGCCCGTGGGATGATATTAATTTTGAAGGACGCTTCATTCAAGCTGACTTTGAAGGTTTTTCAGTTATTTCAATCTACATCCATTCAGGCAGCGCTAAACAAGAGCGTCAAGATTTAAAAATGGAATTTTTAACCCAGCGTTTTATGCCGTATCTCAAAGCGCTCAAGGCCGACGGACGCAAAGTAATAATTTGTGGCGATGTCAATATCGTACACCAAGAACGCGATATTAAAAACTGGAAAGCCAACCAAAAAAACTCAGGTTGCCTGCCAGAAGAACGCGCTTGGCTGGATGAATTGTTCTTTGAAGTGGGTTTTATCGACGGCTTTCGTGAGGTTAATCAAGACGATTTACAATACACTTGGTGGTCTAATCGAGGGCAAGCGCGTGCCAATAATGTCGGCTGGCGTATTGATTATCAAATCCTCAGCCCCAACCTGAAGGGCACAGTTAAAGACGCCCATGTTTATAAAGACAGCTGGTTTTCTGACCACGCACCGTTAATTATGGAATATCAATTATGAAAAAAATAATACTGTTAATGTTTTTAACATTGAGCGCCCACGCCAACTTAAATACCGACTCTATTTTGGCACTTGACACCAAACTAAATTTACAAAACCAAGCAACAGATGCCAAATTCACACTGCAAAATCAGAAAATTCAAAGCTTGGAAAATCAACTTAACAGCGCCAATCAATATCAAGATTTAAGAAAACAAGTATTAGATAGCCAAGAAAGCAGTATTGATTGGTGGTGGCCTGTTATTGGTATATTCCTAGCAATATTTGGAGTTATACTTCCTTTTGTATTCTTCTTTTTCAACAAACAATACAGAAAAGATGCCAAAGAAAAAATAGACACTTTTGAAAAGGAAACAAAAAATCTTGAGAAACAAATAGAAAAAAGTGAGGCACTTGAGAGGGATGCAAAAGAATTACTTAATAAAATTAAAGAACACGAAAAAGGCGCAAAAGAAGGCAATAAAAAAGTACAAGAGGCTGTAAAAAATATAGAGAAAAATCCTGAAAAAGACGTCTCAGAAGAAGACAGATCTATCATTAAAGAATCAAACAATGCTTTTGCCAAGAAAATGCTAAAAGCTCGTCAATTACAAGCAAAAGGGGAAAATAAAAACGCAATCAAGATTTGGGAAAGCATTGTAAATTCAACCGACAGCAAAGAACAAACTGCAAGTGCTTATTTTAATATAGGGTATCTTTATGACGAGTTAGATGGAAAAGACAATCTGCAAAAAGCCATTGATGCCTATCAAAAGGCGATTGAGATTAAGCCTGATGATCATGAGGCTTATTACAATATGGGGATTGCTTATAATAAATTATCCAAGCATAACAAAGCTATTGATTTTTACAATAAAGCCATTGATATCAACCAACACATTGGCAAAGATATAGAGCGGAGTGATTGGGATATTTTATCAAATACAATTAAACAGCTAAAAAACCAAACGCAAAAACAACAATATTCAAACATTTTAAAACGACTTAAAAAAGGGCTTTAATGCGGACAATCCAAAGTTTTGTTAGGCGTTCTGGGCGTTTAAGTGCAGGGCAAAAATATGGTTTGAATGATCTTTGGGCGCAGTACGGCATTGATCCTGTGGCTGATAAAATCATAGATTTTGACGCAGTATTTCATAAGCAACAGGATGTTATTTTAGAAATTGGCTTTGGCAATGGCGACTCATTATTGCAAATGGCCATCAACGAACCTGAGTGTAATTTTTTAGGCATTGAGGTTTATGAAGCTGGCGTTGGTCGGCTAATTAACGAAGCTTATAGGCACAATCTAAACAACCTTAAAGTGATCAAAGAAGATGCTGTCGAGGTATTAAAAAATAATATTGCTGCCAATAGTTTATCTGGATTTCAACTGTACTTTGCCGACCCTTGGCACAAGAAAAAACACCATAAACGTCGCATCGTTCAAAATGAATTTATGGACATGATGTCCAGCAAGCTAATCGACGACGGCTTTGTACATATGGCAACTGACTGGGAGCATTATGCACAGCAGATGATGGAAACCCTGGAAGCACACGCCCACTTTAAAAATACACTTGACGCCCATATCTATTCACCAAGACCTGTCAGACGCCCTATTACCAAATTTGAACGTCGCGGTGAAAGACTGGGTCATGGCGTTTGGGATTTAATTTTTACTAACAAGAAATAACGTTAAGTTTTTTTATATTTATTTAGGATCGACCAGCTATGATTTTTCCAATATTTGTTGTAATGACGTTACTCGAAATTTATGTACTGGTATCTGTGGGTGAATCCATCGGTGGATTCTCCACCATTTTACTGGTTGTTATTACTGCATTAGTGGGCTCTACTCTGCTCAAACAACAAGGCTGGTCAACCATGGCCAAGGCTCAACAAGCCATAGTTAATGGTCAAACACCAGCATTTGAAATGATGGAGGGCGTGGTTATTTTGATTTCTGGCGTATTACTGCTGACACCAGGGTTTATCACTGATGGCATCGGCCTGTTGGGGCTTATGCCTTTTTCAAGAGTATATTTTATTGATAAAATTTTAAGTAAAAATGCTGAAAAAATATTTCAGCAAAAAAATTCAGGCTTTATTCACACAACCCCATCTAACGACAAGAAAGATAATAAGAAAAAAGATACGATTGATGGTGAATTTTGGGAAGATTAACAACGCTTGATCAATGGCTTATCTGGCAAGAGAGTTTGCACAGTCAAGCCATTGACCTTGGTTTAACGCGTATTCAAAGTGTTTATTTAAAGCTATTTCCAAATGGTGTTGCATTTACCAGTATTGTTGTTGCAGGCACTAACGGCAAAGGCTCAACCATTGCCTTTATAGAAAGTGTTTATCAACAAGCCCGCTTTTCAGTGGCTAAGTTTACCTCACCACATATACATACCTATAACGAGCGCTTTGTTATTAATGGCGCACAAGCAACTGACGCGCAAATATGCGCAGCATTTGAACAAATTGAACAAGTTAGAGATAGCACTTCTTTGACTTATTTTGAATTTTCAACCCTAGCAGCTTTGCTGATTTTTTCTGAACAAAAAATAGATATTGCCATACTAGAAATTGGCTTAGGTGGTCGGCTAGATTCGGTCAATATTGTTGATGCAGATGTTGCTGTCATTACTAATATTGCCATAGATCATGTGGATTATTTGGGCGATACTCGCGAATTAATCGGCCATGAAAAATCTGGCATTATGCGTGCCAATATACCGTGCGTTTGTGGTGATATAAATCCACCCTTATCACTTGAAAAACATGCAAATTCTGTTGGCGCTTTATTGGAGTTTGTTCAAGCACCTTATGCAGGCACGTTATCTCTTAAGGGTAATCATCAACAGTACAACGCAGCACTTGCTATTTTATGCATCCAAAAGCTTAACGATAAATTTCCAGTTAGCAACACCTTGATGCAACAAGGTCTAGAAAAAGCACAGTTAGCGGGGCGCTTTCAGACAAAAAACATAAAAAATAAACAATTTATTTTTGACGTAGCGCATAACGAGGCTGCTATCAAAGCGCTGGCCAAAGAATTGAGTAAGGACAAACGGACAACCTTGGCTGTTTTTTCAGCGCTTAAAGATAAAAACATATCATTAATGATTAAGGCCATCTCGCCAGAAATAGATCAATGGCTAATAGCACCACTAACGGTTAATCGAGCTGCAGATATTGCTTTTTTAACCAATCAGTTTAGCCTTAAAGAATCGGTCAAAGCTTATGACACTATTAAATTAGCCCTTTCTGAGGCCGAAAATCAGCAATCTTATCAGCGTGTTGTGGTGTTTGGATCTTTTCATGTCGTGACTGATGCGCTGGCGATGTTTAAGTAATGTTTGAATAAAAAACCTTGTAAAATTGGCGCATATAATAAAACGATCTTTGGAGAGAATCGATGAATGAATTTTTTGCAAATGCTTGGAACATGATTGGGCTGCTAGTCTGGTCTGATTGGGTTACCTTTATTATTTTAATTGCATTCTTAGTGCTTGGCTTCAAACGCGGCATGGCTAAAGAGCTAATTAACTTTAGTTTTTTACTTCTCGCCATTGTAGTTGCGTGGTTGTTTTATCAATCTCTAGCTGTGAGTGGTGCTATTACTTGGTTATTGCTATCGCACCAATCACATATGGCCATTGCCTTTGGCGTTATTTTTATTGGCACATTATTGATCAAAAAAGCCATTTACAAATTAACTGATGCCTCATCCAATGTCAGCAATCCATGTGCTCTAAATAAAATATTTGCTTACTTAATATTTTTTGCAGCTACAGCTACATTAAGTTGGTACTACCTTGATATCATCGCCAACCTGGGCTTAATGGAGATTGTTGTAACTGACACCTCGACTCGTATTGGCTTATCATTTGCCATCACTTTTGCTGTTATTATCGGTGTCTGCTCAAGCATTTTCAATATGCTGAATATTTCTATTGATGCAACAAAGCCTTGTTTTTTATCTTCATTTTTTAAGAAGATTCTTGATATTTTGCATGCTCTGGATGACAAGCTTAATGCTAAAAATATCAATAGCCGTAAAAATAACTTTGGCGGCCTACTGGTTGGTCTGATCAAAGGTAGTTTGGCTATTTTAATCATGGTGCTAGTATTCCAAAGTATCGACAGTATCTCGCAACAATACTATTGGCTTGATGCGAATGGCGCTTTAAGAATCTTTCAAGCTGTAGCTGTGGATATTAAACCCGCACTATCAGAACATTTATTATTTATCGAAAACGAATAAAGGGAAAAATTTATGTGCGGCATCGTTGGCATTCTATCCACCACTAAAAAAGATACAGCTGTCTATATTTATGACGCTTTAACCATTCTTCAGCATCGAGGACAAGATGCAGCAGGCATTGTTACTTCGCACAAAGGTCGCTTTTATATGCGCAAGTCAAATGGCTTAGTTAAAAATGCTTTTAGAACCGAACACATGACTTCTTTACTGGGTGACATGGGTATTGGTCATGTTCGATACCCTACTGCTGGCACCTCGAGTGGCGCTGAAGCGCAACCTTTTTATGTGAATTCTCCTTACGGCATTGCTTTTGCTCATAATGGCAATTTAACCAATACCAAAGAGCTGGCTCAAGAATTATTTGAACAAGATTTACGCCACATCAATACTAATTCAGATTCTGAAATTCTACTTAATGTATTTGCCAGTGAACTAGCTAAACTACAAAAACAACGCATTAACGAGCAAGATATTTTTGATTCTGTTAAGCAAGTACACAAGCGTATTCGTGGCGCTTATGCCACTATCGGCATGATTCCAGGCTACGGAATTTTTGGCTTTAGAGATCCTAATGGCATTCGCCCACTTATCCTTGGAAAGCGTACCACCAATGGTGGAACCAAGTACATGCTTGCCTCAGAAAGTGTTGCATTAACAGCGCTTGGCTATGAAATAACTCAAGATATCAAGCCAGGTGAAGCTGTGATTATTGATCGAAAAGGTAATATTTTTGTACAGCAATGTGCACAAAATCCTAAATACTCGCCTTGTATTTTTGAGTTTGTTTACTTTGCAAGGCCTGATTCGGTTATTGATGATATTTCTGTTTACAAAACACGCTTAAGAATGGGTGAGCGTTTAGCTACCAAAATTTACAAAGAATGGGGTGATGAAAAAATTGATGTAGTCATCCCAATTCCTGACACTTCACGCGTTTCAGCTTTGCAATTAGCACACGAATTAGAGGTCAAATACTCCGAAGGGCTGATTAAAAATCGTTATATTGCTCGAACTTTTATTATGCCTGGGCAAAAATTGCGCAAAAAATCTGTACGTCAAAAGCTTAGCGCTATCGGCCTTGAATTTAAAGGTAAAAATGTTTTACTGGTAGATGATTCAATTGTTAGAGGCACAACCAGTCAGCAAATTGTCAAAATGGCTCGCGATGCAGGTGCCAATAAAGTATTTTTTGCCTCAGCTGCACCGGCCGTACGACATCCAAATGTTTATGGCATTGATATGGCTAGCAACAAAGAGTTTATTGCTCATAATAAAACCACAGAAGAAATTTGTGAGGCGATCGGCGCTGATAAACTTATTTATCAAGATTTAGACGATCTTATTTGGTGCGTTCAACAAGGCAATAAAGACATACAAGAATTTGATTGCTCTTGCTTTAATGGTGAATATGTCACTGGTGACATCGATCAACAATATCTAGATGATATTGAATCTGCACGTGCAGATTCCGTTAAAGAAAAGAACAACACCAACGAAAGTTCTGAATTAATCTGCAATGATGTAGAATAACCTTATTTATCAATTATTTATATTCAATGAAAGAATTAAAATTCGATACTAAAGCAATCCGCGAGGGTTATCGAACAACAGGTGAACAAGAACACTCTGAGGCAATATTTCTTACTTCTAGCTTTGTCTTTGATTCTGCCGAGCAAGCGGCCAATCGCTTTTCTAAAGAAGAGCCTGGCAACATCTATGCACGTTTTACCAATCCAACCGTAGATGCATTTGAGAAAAAACTTGCTGCCTTAGAGGGTGCTCAAGCTTGTGTCGCCACCTCATCAGGCATGGCCGCCATCTTTGCTACATTGATGGCTTTGTTGAAAACAGGTGATCATATTGTTGCTTCGCGCAATATGTTTGGCACCTCGATTGTCTTGCTAAATACCATTATTGCTAAATTTGGCGTTAACGTCAGCTTTGTCGATTTGTCAGATTTAAACGCCTGGGAACAGTCAATTAATAACAATACCAAGCTTTTCTTACTAGAAACACCGTCTAATCCTTTAGGTCAGGTTGTTAACTTAATAGCACTCAGTAAAATTTCCAAAGCTAACAATATTTTATTAGCGGTTGATAATGCCATTCTAACACCCGCATTACAAAAGCCGCTAGAACTGGGTGCTGATATTGTCATTCATTCAGCAACTAAATATATCGATGGCCAAGGTCGCTGTTTAGCTGGTGCAGTGTTAGGTGCTGAAGAAATTATTGAGCAAGTGCATGGCTTTGTTCGCACTACCGGACCAAGCCTTAGTGCCTTTAATGCTTGGATTGTTCTTAAAGGTCTTGATACACTCAGCCTAAGAATGAAAGCACACTCTGATAATGCCATGAAACTAGCAACATGGCTAGAGCAACAACAAAATATTGAAAAAGTGCATTATTTAGGATTGCCATCTCACCCACATCATCAACTAGCAAAAGTCCAGCAATCTGGTTTTGGCGGAATAGTTTCATTCGAGGTAAGGGGTGGACAACAAGAGGCATTTAAAATTATTAATGCGACTGATATTTTTTCAATTACAGCTAATTTAGGTGATACAAAATCAACCATTACTCACCCTGCAAGTACCACGCATGGTCGCTTAACCGATGAAGAAAAACTTAACGCAAATATCTCAGAAGGCTTAATTAGAATCTCAGTTGGCCTTGAGGATGTAAGCGACTTGATAGACGATATAAATAAAGGACTTTGATGTATAATTTCATCAAAAATGAATCAAGGTAATCTTATGCAAAACTCATACTCATACGAAGAATTAATTCAATGTGGAAATGGCGAATTATTTGGCCCAGGCAATGCCCAACTGCCAAAGCCACCCATGCTAATGTTTGACAGAATTACTCACATTTCAGACGAAGGTGGAGAATTCGGTAAAGGTGAAATTATTGCAGAGTTAGATGTTAATCCTGATTTATGGTTTTTCGCATGTCACTTTAACAAAGATCCAGTTATGCCCGGTTGCTTAGGTTTAGATGCTATGTGGCAGCTTATTGGATTTCATTTAGGCTGGCTAGGTGGTCCTGGTCGTGGTCGTGCATTAGGCGGTAGCATTAAGTTTACTGGCCAGGTTTTACCAACAGCTAAAAAGGTAACTTATCACATTAATCTTAAACGCGTTATTGCTCGCAAGCTTTATATGGGCATTGGCGACGCCACCATGGAAGTGGATGGAAAAATTATTTACGAAGCCAAAGATTTAAAAGTTGGCTTATTCACTGATACGAGCAACTTCTAATGAATAGAGTAGTCGTAACAGGAATGGGCATTGTTTCTAGCTTAGGTGCAAATTGCGAAGAAGTTTTAGAGTCATTAAAAACAGCAAAAACTGGCATTAAGTTTAATGAAAAACAAGCTGAAATGGGCCTTAGATCACACGTCTCTGGACAAGTGGCCGAAATAGATTCAAGCGACATTATCGATCGAAAAATGAAACGCTTTATGGCAGATGCAGCTATTTATAATGCAGTCGCCTTAAATCAAGCTATTAAACAATCTGGCCTTAGCGAAGATCAAGTTTCAAATACTCGTACCGGCCTAATCATGGGATCAGGTGGCGCTTCAAACCAAAATGTTGTTGAAGCTGCAGACATCTTAAGAGAAAAAGGCATTAAACGAGTTGGTCCATATCGAGTGCCTCGCACAATGGGATCAACTACTTCGGCTTGTCTTTCCACCATGTTTAAAATTAAAGGCATTAATTATTCAATTAGCTCTGCTTGCTCTACCTCTGCACATTGTATTGGTAATGCTATGGAGCAAATCCAAATGGGCAAGCAAGATGTTGTGTTTGCCGGTGGCGGTGAAGAATTAGATTGGTCATTAACTATGCTGTTTGACGCCATGGGCGCGCTTTCTTCAAAGTATAACGAAACACCTGAAAAAGCCTCAAGAGCTTACGACACAGACCGTGATGGTTTTATCATTTCTGGTGGTGGTGGTGCTTTAGTGCTTGAATCTTTAGACTATGCACAGGCTCGTGGCGCAACTATTCTTGCCGAATTAACTGGCTATGGTGCAACGTCAGATGGCTACGATATGGTTGCTCCATCAGGTGAAGGTGCGAAGCGTTGTATGCAATTAGCCATATCAACGGTGAATGGCCCTATTGACTATATTAATGCACATGGCACCTCGACTCCAGTCGGAGATTCTAAAGAACTGAGCGCCATTAAAGAAGTATTTGGTAATGATATTCCTAATGTAGGCTCAACAAAATCTTTATCTGGTCACGCCTTGGGTGCTGCCGGCGTAAACGAAGCGATTTATTCATTACTAATGATGCAAAATGATTTCATGGCTGAGTCAGTCAATATTGAGAATATTGATGAAGCAGCTGAAGGCGTTCCAATTGTACGCTCAACCACAATTCAATCGCTTAATCGCGTGATGTCAAATAGCTTTGGCTTTGGCGGCACTAACGCTTGTTTGGTATTCGAGAAATTTAAAGCATAAATATAAGAAACCAAAGTTTATTAAAAAGGCCGCTTAATCAGCGGCCTTTTTAATGGGCTAAAACCTTGACTAAGGTCTTGTATCGATTTCTTGTTTTTCTTTCTCTGAAGGCAGTAAATCCTCCTTGGTAATACCCATGGCAAGAATCATTGAGCTTGCCACATAGATAGAAGAATAAGTACCAATCAGAACGCCGATCAATAATGCAACAGCAAAGCCGTGAATAATTTCTCCACCTAAAAAGAATAGTGCCAACAACACAATTAGAGTTGTTACAGATGTCATGATTGTTCTAGAAAGCGTTTGATTCAGAGCGCCATTAATTATTTTCTGAGGATCAACATGTCGAGTCGATAAAAAGTTCTCACGAATTCGATCAAACACAACAATAGTATCATTCAAAGAATAACCAATAACTGCCAAAATAGCAGCTAAAACCGTCAAATCAAACTTTATTTGAAATAGCGAAAAGAAGCCTAAAGTAACAATAACATCATGAATTAAGGCTGTAATTGAGCCCAATGCAAAACGATATTCAAAACGAAAGGCAACATAAATCAAAATACCAATCAGTGCATATAGCATCGCTAAGCCGCCATCATTAGTGAGCTCTTCTCCCACTTTGGGGCCAACAAATTCAACACGGCGGATATCGACATCATCACCCAGTAGGCGAATAATCTTTGTGCTTAGCTTGGCACTAGAAATAGTTTGCGGCTCAAGACGAATTAAGATTTCATTAGTAGAGCCAAAATATTGTACATTTGCACGCTTAAAATCAGCCCCATCAAGTGTTGCCCTAATTTCGGTTAAATCAACACCCTGCTTATAGCCCACTTCAATTAGTGTTCCACCCGTAAAGTCAATGCCTAATTTTAGGCCATTTGTCGATAGTGAAAAAATACTAAGCGCCATTAACAATGCAGAAAATACAATAGCGTAAGTGCGTTTACCAACAAAATCAATTGTTGGGATTTTTAAAGCGGTTATGCTCATATTGAAATCTCCTCTAGCTTCTTCTTGTTGCCATAAATTTTATTGATAATTGCACGTGAGACGATAATAGCGGTGAACATTGAGGTCACAATACCAATCGACAAGGTGATAGCAAAACCTTTAATTGGGCCTGTGCCAAAGCTGAATAATACTAACGCTGCAATTAGTGTTGTAATATTTGCATCAGCAATAGTTAATACTGCCTTATCGTAGCCTGCTGCAATGGCTTTTTGAATATTGCTATTCACGCCCAGCTCTTCTTTAATACGCTCAAAAATTAACACGTTCGCATCAACCGCCATACCCACTGTTAATACAATACCAGCAATACCTGGCAAGGTTAATGTCGCTTGTAATAAAGATAAAACGGCCACAATCATCACTAGATTAAGTGTCAAAGCGATATTTGCCACTAGGCCAAACACTCTGTAGCGGAATGCCATAAAGAGCAGCACTAGAATAAAGCCAATCACTACCGACATAACACCCTTGGCAATATTATCCGCACCCAAGCTTGGACCAATAGTACGCTCTTCGATGATTTCAATTGGTGCCGACAATGAGCCTGCTCTTAATAATAACGCTAAGTTTCTAGCTTCTCTAGCGCTATCAATACCTGTAATCTGAAACCTTGATGAGAAAGTACCTTGAATAGTAGCTGCATTAATAACATCCTGTGTGGTTGAGCGCTTTTTAACGATCTTGCCATTTTCTAGGATAGTTTCAACTTTGTTCTCAATAAACACCACAGCCATACGATGGTGCAAATACTTTTTAGTTGTATCTAGCATTGCACGGCCACCCGCACTATCTAGTGTAATGTTAACCATTGGCGTTGCGTTTTCAGAATCAATGCCAGATGAGGCGCCTGTAATATTTTCACCGGTAGTAATCACGCGAGTTTTTAATAGCAATGGACGTCCATCTCTAAAGTAATAAAGCTTAGAGCCTATTGGTGTTTTTCCAGATTGAATTGCAGTTTGTGGGTCATTTTTTTCATCAACCAAACGAAACTCTAACGTTGCCACAGCACCCAAAATTTCCTTTGCACGTGCAGTATCTTGCACGCCTGGTAGTTGGACTACAATGCGCTCTAAACCCTGCTGCTGGATAATTGGCTCGGCCACACCCAGCTCGTTAACACGATTACGCAAAGTCGTAATATTTTGCTTCAAAGCATTACTTTTCGCTTCAGCTTGTGCACTTTTAGTAATGCCGATACTTATTTGTAAACCATTATCTGATTTAACATCTAACACTTCAAGATCCGTTAATTCTTCTTGGATTAATTCAATCCCTTTATCTCTAGAGTCACTAGTCTTAAATAAAATAACGATATGATCACCTTTGACTTCTACACGCTTATATAGTCGATCTTTTCTTAGTAGTGTACGTAGCTCATTGTAAGACTTATCCAACGACATATTAATAACAGCATGCATATCAACTTCTAATAAGAAGTGTACGCCGCCCCGAAGATCAAGCCCTAAAGACATGGCCTTACCGCCTAAATCAGCCAA
The DNA here is from genome assembly GCA_900180385.1 of uncultured Candidatus Thioglobus sp. Taxonomy (GTDB): domain Bacteria; phylum Pseudomonadota; class Gammaproteobacteria; order PS1; family Pseudothioglobaceae; genus Thioglobus_A. The sequence goes on from FXLX01000013.1 coordinate 33,183, forward strand.
CCAAGAGGGCACTGAAGGTGCAAGGTTTAAGGCAGTAACGTAATTACGCCCTAAATCTTGCTTTAATGATTCTTTGGCACTTAGCTGTGATTTATTGTCTGCAAATCTGGCCAAAATTCTACGGCCAGTCAATTCAACTGATTTATACGTAATTGACTTGGAATCCAAGGTTGCTCTAACCTTGCTCAAATCCTCTTGTGACAAAGCAGCATCACCAGTGGCAGATACTTGAACCGCCAAATCTGATCCAAAGATATTTGGCAATGCATACAATGCTGCTAGCAATAAGAAAAATGCTATCAGTGTATTTTTAAGTGCAGAAAATTGATTCATAAAAAGCCTAAGTTAATTAAATTTTAGCACTGCCTTTTGGTAGTTTTTGATTGATTCCCTGCTTTTGAACTTTAACAACAATACCTTGTGCAATTTCCAACGTAGCAAATGAATCCTCTACCGATGTTACTGTGCCGATAATGCCGCCATTAGTTACCACTTCATCACCTTGTTTCATCGCTGCCAATAGTGTTTTGTGTTCTTTTGCACGTTTCTGTTGAGGTCTGATGAGTAAAAAATACATCAGTACAAACATAATAATCAAAAATGGCAAGCCGCCCAATGGATCACCTGCACCACCTGTTGTACCCTCTGCAAACGCAGGACTAATCACTAAATCTAAAATATTCATTTTTTTACCTCCTGTTGTTTAATAAATTCTAAGCCACCCATGTAGCTTTGCAATATTGATGGCACCTTAATGCTGCCATCAGCTTGTTGATGATTTTCTAACACTGCGACCAAAGTACGACCTACAGCCAGTCCAGAACCATTGATTGTGTGTAATAATTCTGATTTATTGGTGTCTTTATTTTTGAAGCGCAATTGTAATCGACGCGTCTGAAAATCTTCAAAGCACGAACATGATGAAATTTCACGATACGCATTTTGGCCCGGCAACCACACTTCAAGATCGTAAGTTTTGGCTGAAGAAAATCCAAGATCACCCATACATAAATTAACCTTACGATATGGCAATTCTAACGCTTGCAAAATACCCTCTGCATGAGAGGTTAACACCTCTAAAGCGGCATAAGAATCTTGTGCTTTAACCACTTGAACCAGCTCCACCTTTTCAAACTGATGCTGGCGAATTAAACCTCGAGTATCACGCCCATAAGCACCTGCTTCAGATCTAAAACTTGGTGTATGGCCAACAAATTTCAATGGTAAATCTGCCTCATTAACAATGGTGTCACGCATCATATTAGTGATTGGTACTTCACCCGTAGGAATAAGATACAAGGTTTTGGCCTCACCCTCTTCACCGTGTAAATGAGTTTTAAATAAGTCAGCCTCAAATTTAGGCAATTGACCTGTACCTGTTAATGATTCTGCATTAACCAAATAAGGTACGTAGGCCTCAACATAATCATTAACTTCCACATGTTGATCGAGCATAAACTGAGTCAAGGCGCGATGTAATCTCGCAATCTTGCCAGTCATGACTGAAAATCGACTGCCTGAAATCTTAGCAGCTGTTTCAAAATCTAGGCCAAGTTTTTCACCCAAATCAACATGATCTTTAACCTCAAAATCATAAATACCTGGCTCACCCCATTTTGACACTTCAACATTATCATCTTCTGACTTACCCTGCGGCACAGATTCATGAGGAATGTTTGGCATTGACAATGTAATATCATCAATCCTAGCCTGAATTTCTTGAAGTTCAGTTTTGGCAGCATCAAGATCATCACCTAAGTTCGCCACGGCCTTCAATAATGGCGCAATATCTTCACCAGCAGCCTTAGCTTTTCCAATCGATTTTGACTGGGTATTTCTCAAATTTTGAAGTTCTTGAGTTTTAACCTGATTTTTTTTTCGATTATTTTCTAATTCGCTTAACGCACTGATATCAAAGGAAAAATAACGCTTTTTAAGCGCTTCGGCGACTGCCTCGACATCATTTCTTAGTTGCTTTTTACTTAGCATTGGTATATAATGGTTTCCTTATATTGATTTGAGCCTCTTTTATAAAATAGAGATTCAAATAAAACTTATTCAGGAAATTATACTATGTTTAACTCATTTTCGCCCGCTGATGCGTGCAAACTATTAGCCGATGGCGCTCAACTTGTTGACGTTAGAACTGGTGCAGAATTTGCACGTGGCGCACTGCCAAAAGCAATCAGCTTGCCACTTCAAGGCATCATGAATGCAAACAATGTACTTGATAAGGATAAAGCTGTCATTTTGTATTGTTTAAGTGGCGCTCGCTCAGCAACAGCAAAGAATTATTTGACACAAATGGGTTTTGACGAAGTTCACGATTTAGGCTCATTTAAGAACTACAACTGCGATTAATTTCCCTTTGTATTTATAAGCAATTGTTACTGAATTGCTTGTTAAAATTCTCATACTTAATATCCAATAATTAGCAGCATGAGAGTTAAAAGCACCTGGCATAAAACCCAAGTAAAAACTATTGATGAAATAGCTGGCGCTCTCGCCTTTAATTCATGGCGTATCACCAAAAATCAGCTAACGGATCTAATTAACAAAGCCTATGTTATTGAAAAAGAACAGGTTTTTGACGTCATTAGAGAATACATGTGCTATCTCATTCAATGTGTAGATCGTCTATCTTATGACATTCTTGATCAAAAAAAACGCCAAGAACTTATTATTGCCATGGCCAAACAATCGGCTGATTATTATCATGAAAATAAAAGCGAGAGAATAGGTGAAGGCAAGCACTGGCATGAATTTATTGATACCTACAACATGCGATCTAAAGATTATAGTGATTACGAGTTTTCAGATGGAGCGCCTAACTATCTCTTCATGCGTTATTTTGGTGAAAAAGTTCAAAAAGCCATGACTGAGGTTGATGAAAAATGGATCATTCAACAGATTGTTGAAATTCAAGCGCCGAAAGCTTTTGAAGCAATTCAGAAAAGTGTCAATACGCTAGTTGCTGTTGATCAGATTGTTTCTAAAGAGGAGCAAATTAAACGAATAAAGAATAAAATTCCGCGCTCAAAGCGTAAATCCACGCGTCAAGATCACATCTATAAAAATGAATCCTCAAGTGATCATCTACTTTAACTTGTAATTCACGCCAAGTGTCCATAGATAATCCTTATAAGTAAAAATTAATTAGGAAATTTCTATGATTACAATGTGTACCAGTTGTGGCGGGTTAAATAACATTCCACAAAAAAAATTAAGCAATAATCCAAATTGTGGAAAATGTAGGAATCCACTTTACAAAGGCGAGCCAATTTCAATGACAGGCGCGCAACTCACAAGAGCCATTGAGAAAACAGATGAATTATTGGTGGTAGATTTTTGGGCAACTTGGTGCGGCCCATGCAAACAATTTGCCCCTACTTTTAAACAAGCCGCTAATCAACTTGAGCCAAAAGCTCGCTTTATCAAAATTGAAACCGAGGCTGAGCAAGCGATTTCTGCCAAATACTCAATTCACTCAATTCCAACTCTAGTGATGTTTAAAAATGGTCAAGAAATTGATCGCGTATCAGGTGCTCTAAGCGCTCCAGACTTCACTAATTGGGTTAATCAACACGCATAAAGCTAAAAAAATAGCCATTCTTAAAATTTCCTAAATTTTTCTAAAAGTAGGGGTAAATCACCATTTTTTGGTGAAATATCATTAATAAATGGTGATTTTTGATTAAATTTACTGGTTTTTATTGGTCATTTCGATTATTTCTGAAATTTTCATACAAAAAAGCCTGAATCTAATCAGGCTTTTTAATAAAAAATTAAAAATTGTATTGAAAGGTCTGTCTCATAATCATATATGCTCCAGAATTTTTTCCAACAGATTGTGGGTTGTAGTCATTGTCTTTAATAGACACCGCAATAAACATCTCTGTAAATTTTTGAAGCTTAGTCTCTATAGATGCTGATGGGCTTGGCATCTTCCACTGAACCTTATTTCCTTTAATTTCCATCCACTCTAAAAGTGCAGAAAAGATAGGCAATATAAAACCATCTGGATACTTGTAAATACATTCAGACTCGTAATATTTTGTTTTTGGATTAGACCTTAAATAAGTCTTTTCATCGGACTTTTTCTGAGGATCAAATAACTTAACACAACTAATACGACCAAATGTACCAGAGTTACTATTGTAAGCATAAGGAAACTCTCGGTAAATCAAATCATATAGAAAAGGCAGATCTTTCATAAGTAAAAATGCGCTTACCAAGTATGGATCAGTAACCTCTTCAGCTCCATTCCTTTTATATTCTGCTTTAATAATACTATTGTATGCATCAACACATGACGACTTACTGCTATAAATACTTACAGGATTAATCTTCGGGGATCCTTCTGGCAACTTCCCAGCTTCTTGAAGAGCATACAATGGAATAAGGGCTCATAGCAATAATGTCTTGAGGTTTAATCGATTTTCCAGCAGTATTATCTTTCCATTCAACTTTATTGTTAATTTCTTGATCAAGAGATACTTTCAAAATTTCATAATACTTCTTATGTTCATGTTTGGTTGTTGAGCTTAAAGAGTCATTATTATTTCTAGCATCTGAAATATCTAATACCGTTTCAATGAAGTTAGGAACTTCAAGCTTGGGCGGGTAAATAATTTCAATAGGAACGCTTAACTTATCAAGAGCTTCATAATCTAATAGCTCGTCTCTAGCAGATTTATCTTGGTTGTTCCAAGTTTCAATAAACTCATCCCACAGTTTGATTTTTCCTACTTACTTAGGATCTTCACCTAGTTTTAAAAGTAAATGTAGGCCTATAGCTAACATATTATGACCACCATCAAGAACACCCTCGTATTGCTCTTCTTCAAAAGATAAATCAAAACGGTTTCGTTCTAACTCTATACAACTACTAGTTGAAACAAGCAACCCCTTAGATTTAAATCGAAATAATTCTGGACTTAATTCCAAAGTTTCTTGTATCGCATTGGTGATCTTTCCAACTCTTGACTTTCTTGGGTTAACTGTCAATCCAACCGCATCAATTAATTTTGCAAAATTTCTAGCATCTAACATCTAAAGTACCAAGAATTTTATTTACACGTTCATGATCTTGAAAACATGCAGTTTCAAGTTTAATAATTGTCTTATTCATTATATTTCTCCGTTTTATTTAAACAATTTAATAAAAGGAGATCGGCCGAAAGCCAAAAGAAATATTTTTTAAAACTTACCAGCTCTAATAACATCTTAAGTTTAACACCAATCACCTAAAGCCATCCGGCTTAACTACCGAAGCACTATCCAGTGCTTCTAGGTATTTTTTCTCTTAAAAGAGGAAAACTCTTTCAAGATTGTATTAATTATACTGCATTTCAAAAAAATGCAAATTAACCGACGTTTTTACACTTCTCCAGCCCTTTTAAAAATAAATCCAATAATTCTTATCGAGGTGAGAGTGATTGGATTTTCGGTGTCTGAACGCAGTGAGTTTAGAAAAATCAATGAACGAGATTAGAAAGATTGAGATTGTTTTTAAGAGTGAGCTCTTTTTGAATACTTTTTCTGCTCATCAGAAAAAGTATTAAAGCCTAAGCGAGCAAATTTTTGATTTGTAAGAAAGGATTTAACAAAAATTAGACAAAAAAATACCCCGCCTTAAACAAGGTCGGGGTATTTTGAATTTAAAGCCTAGCAATGTCCTACTCTCACATGGGGAGACCCCACACTACCATCGGCGCTAAGTGGTTTCACTTCTGAGTTCGGGATGGGATCAGGTGGGTCACACTCGCTATTGTCACTAAGCAAACTGTTTGTCTCATTCGCTTATTTTCGGTTTTTGCGGCGTTAAATTTTAAAAATGTTCAGTCATATAATTTGCACTATACTTCTTCGCATTTTGAAAATTTGCCTTGCAAAACTCCAAAAATAACCAAATCTATAACTTGATTATTAGAACCAAGTCAGAGACGAATTTAAAAGTTTTTATACCTTGATTATAAATAATCGGAGGTATAACAATATTAATACATGTAATAAGTTTGTCACTGTACATCAGTGTATTGCATGACACATCAACACAAAAATTATGGATTGAATATTCAATATTCAAATAATTTGGGTGTTATATGGTCAAGCCTCACGATCAATTAGTATACGTTAGCTTCAAGTGTCACCACTCTTCCACACCGTACCTATCAACCTCGTAGTCTTCGAGGGATCTTTAGGAGAGTTAAACTCTCAGGGAGACCTTATCTTGGGAGGGGCTTCCCGCTTAGATGCTTTCAGCGGTTATCCTTTCCAAACATAGCTACTCGGCAATGCGACTGGCGTCACAACCGAAACACCAGAGGTTTGTCCATTCCGGTCCTCTCGTACTAAGAACAGCTTCCCTCAAGTCTCCAACGCCCACGGTAGATAGGGACCGAACTGTCTCACGACGTTCTAAACCCAGCTCGCGTACCACTTTAAATGGCGAACAGCCATACCCTTGGGACCTGCTTCAGCCCCAGGATGTGATGAGCCGACATCGAGGTGCCAAACACCGCCGTCGATGTGAACTCTTGGGCGGTATCAGCCTGTTATCCCCGGCGTACCTTTTATCCGTTGAGCGATGGTCCTTCCACTCAGAACCACCGGATCACTAAGACCTAGTTTCCTACCTGCTCGACGTGTCAGTCTCGCAGTCAAGCACCCTTTTACCTTTGCGCTCATTGCACGATGTCCGACCGTGCTGAGGGTACCTTTGCGCTCCTCCGTTACTCTTTGGGAGGAGACCGCCCCAGTCAAACTACCCACCATGCATTGTCCCCGATCCGGATTACGGACCTAGGTTAGAACCCCAACCATACCAGGCTGGTATTTCAAGATTGGCTCCACTCAAACTAGCGTTCAAGTTTCAAAGCCTCCCAGCTATCCTACACAAGTAGGATCAGAGTTCAATGCAAAGCTGTAGTAAAGGTGCACGGGGTCTTTCCGTCTGGCCGCGGGTATACTGCATCTTAACAGCAATTTCAATTTCACTGAGTCTCGGGTGGAGACAGTGTGGCCCTCGTTACGCCATTCGTGCAGGTCGGAACTTACCCGACAAGGAATTTCGCTACCTTAGGACCGTTATAGTTACGGCCGCCGTTTACTTGGGCTTCGATCAAAAGCTTCGGACGAATCCTAACCTCATCAATTAACCTTCAAGCACCGGGCAGGCGTCACACCCTATACGTCCACTTACGTGTTTGCAGAGTGCTGTGTTTTTAATAAACAGTCGGAGCCACCTGGTATCTTCAACTCTTTTCAGCTTCATCAGCTAGTGATTTCACCTACAAAGAGCACACCTTCTCCCGAAGTTACGGTGTCATTTTGCCTAGTTCCTTCACCCGAGTTCTCTCAAGCGCCTTAGAATTCTCATCTCGTCCACCTGTGTCGGTTTGGGGTACGGTTTCATATAACCTATAGCTTAGAGGATTTTCCTGGAAGCATGGTATCACTCACTTCGCCCAAAAGAGGGCTCGTTATCACGCCTTGAAATAGAGGTTCCCGGATTTTCCTAAGAACCATTTCTACACGCTTGAACAAGGACAACCATCGCCTTGCTGAGCTAACCTTCTCCGTCTTCCCATCGCAGTTATATGAAGTACAGGAATATTAACCTGTTTCCCATCGACTACGCATTTCTGCCTCGCCTTAGGGGCCGACTAACCCTACGCCGATTAACGTTGCGTAGGAAACCTTGGACTTCTGGCGAGGGGGTTTTTCACCCCCTTTATCGTTACTCATGTCAGCATTCGCACTTCTGATACCTCCAGTATCCCTCACAGGACACCTTCAACGGCTTACAGAACGCTCTCCTACCATCATAATAAATTATGATCCGTAGCTTCGGTATGTAGTTTTAGCCCCGTTAAATCTTCCGCGCAAACCGACTCGACCAGTGAGCTATTACGCACTCTTTAAAGGAATGGCTGCTTCTAAGCCAACCTCCTGGCTGTCTGGGCCTTTTCACATCGTTTCCCACTTAACTACAATTTTGGGACCTTAGCTGACGGTCTGGGTTGTTTCCCTTTCCACTACGGACGTTAGCACCCGCAGTGTGTCTCCCATGCTCATACTTTCAGGTATTCGGAGTTTGCAATGGTTTACTAAGTCTTGACGACCCGCTAGCCATAACAGTGCTCTACCCCCTGAAGTAATACATGAGGCTCTACCTAAATAGATTTCGGAGAGAACCAGCTATCTCCGGGTTTGTTTGGCCTTTCACCCCTATCCACAGCTCATCCCCTCATTTTTCAACATAAGTGGGTTCGGGCCTCCAGTTAGTTTTACCTAACCTTCACCCTGGCCATGGATAGATCACCCGGTTTCGGGTCTACTCCCAGCTACTAATCGCCCATTTAAGACTCGGTTTCCCTACGGCTCCCCTATTGGTTAACCTTGCAACTGAGAAGTAAGTCGCTGACCCATTATACAAAAGGTACGCAGTCACGGAATAAATCCGCTCCTACTGCTTGTATGCATACGATTTCAGGTTCTATTTCACTCCCCTCCCGGGGTTCTTTTCGCCTTTCCCTCACGGTACTTGTTCACTATCGGTCATTAGAGAGTATTTAGCCTTGGAGGGTGGTCCCCCCATATTCAAACAGCGTTTCACGTGCGCCGCCTTACTCGATTTCACATAAATTAAATTTTTCTATACGGGACTATCACCCTGTATCGTTGAACTTTCCAGATCATTCTAGTAATTTAAAATATGCTTAAGGGCTGATCCCCGTTCGCTCGCCGCTACTAAGGGAATCTCGGTTGATTTCTTTTCCTCTAGGTACTTAGATGTTTCAGTTCCCTAGGTTAGCTTCAGTGACCTATGTATTCAGTCAAAGATAATGGTCTGATGACCATTGGGTTTTCCCATTCGGAGATCTCCGGGTTAAAGCTAATTTATCAGCTAACCGAAGCTTATCGCAGATTATCACGTCCTTCATCGCCTTCTAATGCCAAGGCATCCGTCGTATGCACTTATTCACTTGACCATATAACCCCAAAGTATCTGAGTTACATGGTTCTTATTCACCAAGAAGTCACAAATTGTGATAAATCACAATCGGTGAATTCTATATTTTTATTTATCAAAGAGAGAAATTAATCTCTCAATGAGAATCCATTTTTTTTTGAAATTGTTGTGTCAATGCAATACACCAATGATAACTGTCATCACAACAGTCATCGCGTTGTTATATTGTATATTTACAAACTTTACTTCATGTATTAAATTGTTAAAGAGCTCCACACCCGAAGGCGCGGCATAAAAACTTAAACAAAGTAACAATTGTGTTATCTTGCTTAAGTTTTTAAACTTAAGATTAAGTGGTGGAGCCAGGGAGGATCGAACTCCCGACCTCTTGCGTGCAAGGCAAGCGCTCTCCCAGCTGAGCTATGGCCCCAAATAAGTTATGATAATATCATAAAATGGTGGGTCTGGGTGGATTTGAACCACCGACCTCACCCTTATCAGGGGTGCGCTCTAACCAACTGAGCTACAGACCCTGGACGAAACAAGTAACTTGTTTCTAGGGGACACTTAGTCTATCTTCTTTAAATTTATCAAATAACTTGTTGTGGACACTCATACTTTTCTTAAGGAGGTGATCCAACCCCAGCTTCCGCTAGGGTTACCTTGTTACGACTTTACCCCAGTCATGAATCACACCGTGGTGACCGTCCCCTGTAAACAGTTAGACTAGCCACTTCTGGTGCAACCCACTCCCATGGTATGACGGGCGGTGTGTACAAGACCCGGGAACGTATTCACCGTAGCATTCTGATCTACGATTACTAGCGATTCCGACTTCACGGAGTCGAGTTGCAGACTCCGATCCGGACTACGAAAAGGTTTATGAGATTAGCTTGCTCTCGCGAGGTTGCGACCCTTTGTCCTTCCCATTGTAGCACGTGTGTAGCCCTGGTCGTAAGGGCCATGATGACTTGACGTCGTCCCCGCCTTCCTCCGGTTTATCACCGGCAGTCTCCTTATAGTTCCCACCATAATGTGCTGGCAAATAAGGATAAGGGTTGCGCTCGTTACGGGACTTAACCCAACATCTCACGACACGAGCTGACGACAGCCATGCAGCACCTGTATCAGAGTTCCCGAAGGCACCAATCTATCTCTAGAAAGTTCTCTGTATGTCAAGACCAGGTAAGGTTCTTCGCGTTGCATCGAATTAAACCACATGCTCCACCGCTTGTGCGGGTCCCCGTCAATTCCTTTGAGTTTTAGCCTTGCGGCCGTACTCCCCAGGCGGACAACTTAACGCGTTAGCTTCGCCACTAAGAGGTAAATCCTCCCAACGGCTAGTTGTCATCGTTTACGGCGTGGACTACCAGGGTATCTAATCCTGTTTGCTACCCACGCTTTCGTACCTCAGTGTCAGTATTAGTCCAGAAAGCTGCCTTCGCCATTGATGTTCCTTCAGATATCTACGCATTTCACCGCTACACCTGAAATTCCACTTTCCTCTCCTATACTCTAGTTTGCCAGTTTTAAATGCAGTTCCTAGGTTGAGCCCAGGGCTTTCACATCTAACTTAACAAACCACCTACGCACGCTTTACGCCCAGTAATTCCGATTAACGCTTGCACCCTCCGTATTACCGCGGCTGCTGGCACGGAGTTAGCCGGTGCTTCTTCTAAAGTTAACGTCAAGGCTAATGGGTATTAACCATTAGCTTTTCTTCACAATTGAAAGTGCTTTACAACCCTCAGGCCTTCTTCACACACGCGGTATTGCTGGATCAGGCTTGCGCCCATTGTCCAATATTCCCCACTGCTGCCTCCCGTAGGAGTCTGGACCGTGTCTCAGTTCCAGTGTGGCTGATCATCCTCTCAGACCAGCTAAAGATCGTCGCCTTGGTGAGCTTTTACCTCACCAACAAGCTAATCTTACGCAGGCTCATCTGATAGCGAAACCTTTCAAGAAGAGGGCTCCTTTTCTCCATAGAGATTATGCGGTATTAATCCAGATTTCTCTGGGCTATCCCCCACTATCAGGCAGATTCCTACGCGTTACTCACCCGTCCGCCACTCGACGCCTACTAGCAAGCTAGTATCGTTTCCGTTCGACTTGCATGTGTTAAGCATACCGCCAGCGTTCAATCTGAGCCAGGATCAAACTCTTCAGTTTAATTCTAACTATTTAGAACAGTGGCAACACCTATAAATAAGTGCTACTTTGCGTTCAATTTTTTTAAAAGCTGATTTTGCTTTTGTTTTGTCGGAACAATCACAAATAAATGCAATTGTTTCGTGTGCACTGCACAATTTTTATTGTACGAGTGCCCACACAAGTTATTTGATAATTTTTTAAAGAGCTACTGCAAAAATGTAAATTTGTTATGCAGTGAAAGATGAAAATTATACAGCGTTAATACTTCTTGTCAACACTTATTTTCAACTTTCTTTGCAAGAAACTTTTTTACTATTTCGGTGCAGTGAAAGGGGGAAATTATACTAAGATTTTTTCTGTGGTCAAGTGTTATTTGACTAATTTTTTAAATTAACTTATTGAGGTGTTAACTTGTCCTCTGAAACCGCTCTATTAAGCCATTCATCAGCTTCATCAATATCAACGATTTTTTGGTTCTCATCGACCATTTCAATATCATTATCATTCCAGCCTTTGATTCCCATCTTTAAGGATCGTACATTTTCAAATCCCATCAGCTGCATTGTTTGTGTAGCAAGTACACTTCTATTACCAGATCGACAAATAACAACAATATTTTGATCTCGTGTTTTTGCTAATACGGGTAGCGTGTCATCATAATTCCAAACACATGCGCCCTCTAAAACGCCTCTTGGTACATGTAGTGAATTTCGTATATGCATCATCTTAAATTCATTCGCCTCTCTTATATCTAATAGTATGAGAGCCTGATCGTTTTCAATCTCTTCCTCCAGGTCCCATGGAAACACTTCGCTGACAGCTTCTAATGCATTTTGTACTAATTGTTGATATCCATCCATAATGTTACCTCTATTTACAATAGCCTTTTTCGGTAACCAATACTGCCACCTCTACTCGTGATGATAATTCTAGCTTTCGTAAGATTGCTTTTACGTGTAGTTTAACTGTGCCATCAGAAATGCCTAATTCTCTAGCAATAACTTTATTACTGTGTCCTATAGATACCTGACAAGCCACCTCTTTTTCACGATTGGTTAATAATTCAAATGACGGCTCACTATCAGTTAATTCATCTCGCAAAACCTTAGCCAATACATGAGTCATGTCTTGTGCAACAACAATAGCGCCTTTAACTGTTTCATTAAGTGCATCAACTAACTCATCGGGATCCATATCTTTTAACAAATAACCCTGTGCGCCATATTTAAGACAATCGCGCAAATCTGCCTCTTCAGTACTTGTGGTCAGCATGACCACGGGTGTTGTAATTTTTCGCTCTTTAATAATTTTAAGCACTTCAATGCCTGACATTTGCGGCATACGCAAATCCAAAAGAATAATATCTACAGTGATTGACTCTATTTCTTCCAGGCCTTGTTCAGGTGATGATGCTGCACTGGCAGAAATACTTTTAGATTCTAATAGAGCAATTAAGCCATTTCTAAATAATGCGTGGTCATCAATAATATATATCTTCATGTATTACTCTTTAAATCTAACGGTAATTCGAGTGCCTTCGTCAACCTCTGACTCAACTTCAATTTCTGCGCCCACCCTCTGAGCGCGCTCTTGCATAATATTCATGCCAATATTATTCCCCATTACTTCGCTGGTATTTTGATCTTTTTCAAATCCAATACCATCGTCTTCAATTAATAATTGAGGATAAGGCTTGGCGGTTAATAAAATTCTAACATTACGCGCTTTGGCGTGTTTGCGAATATTGGACAATGCTTCTTGGGTAATGCGCATAATTTGCGTCTCAACCTCTGGATCAACCTTAAACCTACCTTCCACTTGTAAGTAAGTCGCAATACCTTCTTCTGATTTAAAACGATTGGCTAGATTCTCTAGCGACACTTCTATACCTTTAGGATCTAATGGCACTCTAAAATTACACATTAGTTCACGTAGCTCTTGATTGGCTTGAGTGATGTTAGTTTGTAATGCTTCAATTTGATGATAAGCATCAATCTGTTTGGCTTGCTTTAAAGAATTACCCAAAACACTCACTTGTAATTTTAAGCTATAAATTGTTTGCGCCAAAGAATCATGAATTTCTTGAGATAAGAACAAGCGCTCTTGAGAAAGCTCCATGCGTTTAGTTTGTTCATCAAGTGTTGACTTGTCTAATGCAATTGCGATATTTTCAGCGATGGACTCTAACAAGGCACGCTCGTCATAAGCCAATGAAGGCTCTTGATCAAAGAATAAATTAAATATTCCCAGGGTTTTTCCATGATGGCGCAATGGAATAAAAATTGTACCAACATCGGCTACTCGTGTTGATTCATTACCGACACATTTTGCACAATTATGCACACTGAATTGCACGCCAGCCTTCTCTGCCATTGCCACTTCACCACAAAAACAATCACTGCTTAACACTTGATACTCAAGGCCTTGCTCATCAATCACACCTTTCTGTGCCACCAAATACAATTCACCATCTTCTGCCAAACTTCTTGCAGCACCAGAGCTTGCGCCAGTCATGCTTACAAACATGCCTAAAAAATATTCAAATAATTCTTGTGTTGAGTGCAGTTGATTGAGTTTCGATGAGACGCTATATAACGTTTCTAAAGAAGCTGACTTTTGACTAAGACGTTGAATTTGCTTTTTAAGGATGCTTTCCATGTCATCGTAAAGATGTTGGTTTTCATCAATTAAATGATTAATCGCTGTAGCAACTGGACGAAACGTTGTCTCTTGGGCTTCGTCTAAACGAATAGCTTGGTTAGTTTTAAAGCCAGATACCCAATTTTGTAGATCTGCAAAAGGCGATAAGAAATCCTTACGAATAGACAAATACAAGCCAAAGTAAATCAATAAAATTAAGACAATCAATAGAATATCAACAGCATTATACGTATCGTAAGCAAGTTCAATCTCAGCAACCAGTATTGGTGACAATAGTGCTGTTACAATAAAATATAGATAAAATTTAATCTTAATATTCATGTTGGCCTACTTACCAATACAAAAAGAAGAGAATATTTCGCCGAGTAAATCATCTGAAGAGAATTCGCCAGTAATACTTGCCATAGCTTGCCCACCGTGGCGTAAATCTTCAGCCATAAGCTCAATAGCACCGCCATCAAGCTGCAATAAGGCATTATTAATACTTTCGAGTGATTCTTCAAGTGCAATAATGTGACGTTTTCTAGCAAGCACCACTCCTTCTGTACTGCTATCTAGACCAGCAATATCTGACAATTCTTGCTTAAGTAAATCAATACCTTTAACTTCTTTTGCACAAATTGATAGTTGCACATTACCATCAACTTGGACTCTTTCAACTAATTCGTCTGTTAGATCAATCTTGTTTTTAACAACTAGTAAATTCTTATAAGTAATGCCTTCGGGCAATAACGAAAAATCAGGCGCTTGATCTTGGGCGTCATACATCATTAGCACTACATCTGCTTTTGCAATAACATCGCGCGCTCTTTTAATACCTTCTTTTTCAACCACATCGTCACTATCATGAAGCCCAGCAGTGTCAATAATATTAAGTGGCATACCATTAATATGTATGGTTTCACGCAAGACGTCTCTAGTGGTGCCGGCAATATCGGTAACAATAGCACTGGAGCGTTGCGTTAATGCATTTAATAATGAGGACTTACCTGCATTTGGTTTTCCAGCAATAGCCACATTTAAACCTTCACGCAGAATTGCACCTTGAGTAGCCGAATGCAAAATTTGCTCAATTTCGACTCTAATCGCCTGGGTTTTTTCTTTAACCTGGTCCGATTGTAAAAAATCAATTTCTTCGTCTGAGAAATCAATCGTTGCTTCTACAAAAATACGCAAATTAATAATAGAACGAGTTAGTGCATTAACTTGCTTAGAAAAAACACCTGATAACGACCTAAGTGCAGAGCGCGATGCTTGTTCAGAGCTTGCATCAATAATATCTGCAATTGCTTCAGCCTGTACTAAATCCATTTTTCCATTTAAAAAGGCACGTTTTGAAAACTCGCCTGGCTCTGCCGCATGCGCACCCAAAGCAATCAATGATTCCAACAAAGAGCGCATCACACTAACACCGCCATGGCCTTGAAACTCAAGCACATCCTCACCGGTAAAGGAATTTGGCCCTGGAAAAAATAGCGCAATGCCTTGATCAATCTCTATCTTATCTTGATCAAAGAAAGAGCCGTAGCGTGCATAACGAGGCTTAGGTACAAAGCCCAACATCTGCTTGGCAATGGCCTGACTCAGTGGGCCTGACACACGAACCACACCAATACCACCTTTGCCAATACTACTAGCCAATGCGCAAATAGTTGTCTGTGTATCACTCATCTCTAAACCTGCTCAAAATATTGCGTTAAATATTGATCAAAACTCATGGTATCAGACTCTTCGATTGCTTGCTGAGATTTACAGGATTGTTGCACTTGTTCATCTAGGTAATTAAAGTGTACTTGATTAATATCATTGGATAGAAACTCTCGTCGATATTGCTTAGCAAAGGCATTGGTATCATCAAAGAAACCTTGATTTTTATTTTTCATCCTAGTTAGTGTTTGTGCAGAAGGCGTCAACTCTGGATTATCAAAACGTCGAGCAATGTTGCTCACATCCTTAATATAAGCATCGCCAAATAAACCAGCACACAAGTGCAACTCTGTTGTTAGCTCACTACCCAGTTCAGCAATAGAAATTTCAGATAACTGATATTTAAGCATTAACCCTGGTTTACGCCCTTCATGGGCTACTAGTTGATCATTATTATCAATTTCGACCTGTTCGCGTGTTGAAATAGCTGGAGAGTTTTTTAATAGGCAAAACAGCAAAAACACTTCTAAAAAATGAATTTGAGGCTCATCAATACCCATTGGCAATGATGGATTGAGATCTAAAGACCTTAATTCAATATAAGCAATGCCATCATCACTTAAACTGTCCAATGGTTTTTGACCAGACTTAATAATTGGCTTAGGGCGCACAGAGGCGTAGTATTCATTTTCAATTTGCAAAATATTGGCATTAAGTTGCTGATATTTGCCATTTTTTTTAATGCCGATTTTTTCATACTCACTACAACTTGCCGCCATACCAGCTTTAAGTGAATGCACATAATAACTCAAAGAATTGTAGTTCGCCTTAACGCCGGCCTCATCTTCACGCAAATTTTGATAACCAATATCTCCCATGCGCAATGAAGTTGCATAGGGCTCATATAAAGTAGATTTATTAAATTCAATCAATGAATGCTGATGATAGCCTTTTAAGAACGATTTACATACAGCGGGTGAAGCGCCAAACAAATACGGAATTATCCAACCATAACGTACCACATTACGAGTAAGCGCCATATAGGCTTCATCTTTACTTTGGCCAATTAATGTTAATCGACATGCCTTTTCAATAAAGTCTTGTGAAATTGAATAGTTGAAATGAATTCCTGCAATGGTTTGCATCACACTGCCATAACGATTGGCCAAGCCTTGTCTGTAAACCGTTTTCATCTTGCCACGATTGCTAGAACCATATTGTGCAATAGGGATAAAAGTTTCACCGCGAATGACACAAGGCATACTTGCCGGCCAAAAATTTTGATCTTTAGGCAAGCGGCAATATAAATAATGCTGGGTATCTTGTAAAAAATCAAGCACCTCTTTCGCACTGGATAACGGTGGCGTAACCAGCTCCAGTAATGATTCTGAAAAATCCGTGGTGATATTAGGATGTGTTAACGCACAGCCCAATGAGTCTGGATGTGGTGCTTGAGATAGGCCACCTTTTCTCGAAATACGCAACCCTTCCTTCTCAATGCCCATTAAATTACCAGAAAGTAATTGTGCATGAGGCTGGAGTAATTGGATTTTTTGCTCTATATTCAAAGGACTTACGAATTAAAATAAGGGCTATTTTACCATTAGTCGATCAAATGAAGACAATCAAGGCCGTTGTTGGGGTTTTACGTAATAATGCTCAACAAATTCTCATTGCCAAGCGCCAAGATCATCAATTTATGAGTGGATTTTGGGAGCTTCCTGGTGGAAAAATTGACCCTGGAGAGTCTAATGAAGAAGCTGTTATTAGGGAGTTAAAAGAAGAGCTTGGCATTGATGTAATCGAGCTATCTTTACATCAAACCATGGTTTATGATTATCCAGAACATCGAGTAGAATTAAGCATCTATAACATCATTCAATATCAACAAGCCCCAAAAGGCATTGAAGGGCAAGAAATTACTTGGAGTGATGTGGATGATCTGTCAAACTTTAACCTACTACCCACCATGAAAGCTTTTATCAACTCAATTATCCTGCCTAATAAATATTGGATTACCCCATCAAGTAACCATCAAAGTGCTGAATGGATGAGAGAATTTAATAAAAAACTAAAACAAGATATTAGCCTAATACAACTTCGTAGCAAAACCAAATTAAAGGTTGAATTTATCAAAGAACTTCACAACAAATGCCAACAGCATAATGTCAAACTACTACTAAATACAGTTGATAAAACCTTTAACGAAACCTATTGTGATGGCTGGCATCTTACCACCAGTGAAATGCTCAATTTAGAATCAAGACCTTGTGCTGATGATAAAATTTTAGGCGTATCAACTCACAACCTAGATGAAGCATTAAGCGCACAAAAGCTAGGCGCTGATTTTGTCGTTATCTCGCCAGTACAGGCCACACAAACACATCCTGATACTATTCCACTCGGCCAGGATAAAGCCAAAGAAGTGGTGGATAAACTCAACATTCCTGTGTATTTTCTCGGTGGCATGGGTTTAGAAGATTTAGATAAAACACTAAAAATTGGCGCTCAAGGTATTGCTGGCGTGAGTGCATTTTAAAGTTAGTAATTTAAAATGCACTCACGCCCAACTATCTATTGAGTAGTTATCTTGGTAGAAAAAGCACCAGTAAAGAAATGCAATAAAGGGGGAGTTGCAGCATCATCGGTATCAATATTCATACCAGTAGACACCTTAAAAGCAACATCTATTGACCCCGTATCATCAGTGATTACAATCGGAGTTGAAAATGTTTGAACACCAAGTAAATATCCATTATTATCATCACTTGTGCTCAAGTGCTTATTATTTCCAACTAAATAAGCCTTAAGAGTATCACTATCAACGGCTAGTGTTTCTACGTATAAACTACTGCCAAAATCATTTAAAGCTAAATTATCAGACAACGCCCCACCTAAAGCATGCTTTTTACCTTTAGCATCCGCTGCACCTTCAAGCCCTTCCCACTTATACTTAGTCAACCCTTAAAAACCCAATTCAAAATAACCAAACCTTATTTAATTACAAGCTTTTGCATACTGCAACATAAACCAATGATTCTTTATAAAAAAATAGCGAACCTTTTGTAAAAACAAAAAAA
>FXLX01000014.1 GCA_900180385.1 uncultured Candidatus Thioglobus sp.
CTGCAGGTGTTACTCAATCCGCAACATCA
This sequence comes from uncultured Candidatus Thioglobus sp., assembly GCA_900180385.1. Classification (GTDB taxonomy): domain Bacteria; phylum Pseudomonadota; class Gammaproteobacteria; order PS1; family Pseudothioglobaceae; genus Thioglobus_A. The sequence continues at coordinate 30 of FXLX01000014.1, forward strand.
GCCACCATTGGTGAAGCCAGCACAGGCACTTACACCGTGGTGCTTAATACTCAGCCAACAAGTAATGTAACCATCACCCTTACCAGTAATGATACGACGGCTGCCACAGTGACCAGCCCACTTACCTTTACTTCAGGTAATTGGTCTACCCCACAAACCGTTACCATTACAGGTGTGAACGATGCAGATGCAGTTAGTGAAACCGTAACCATTAGCCATGCATTATCTGGCGGTGGTTACAACGCTGTAACAATGACTAACTTTACCGCAACGATGACGGATGATGATGTGTTCATCTCAGGCGATATCTTTAACGGCAAGGTTTACCTCACCGTTACCTCACCTGATACAGGACGTGTGTGGCTCGATAGAAACCTTGGTGCCACTCAAGTGGCAGCCTCAAGCACAGACAGTGCCGCTTATGGTGATTCGTATCAGTGGGGGCGAGCAACAGATGGGCATGAATTGCGCTCAGCTACGACAGCTACGACAGCAACAGCAACCTTGGCAACCACTATTAGCCCAGGTGTAAATGCATTCGTCACTAATTCCACAGCGCCATATGACTGGACTAGCGCAGATAGCGCAGGTAGTAGTAGAGTTAGTGCTTGGAATAGTGGCGGGGCAAATGACATTTGCCCATCAGGCTTTAGTGTACCAACTGAGGCAGAAATTACTGCTGACACTATTAGTGCTACCACTACGGATATTACCAACGGTGCCACCGCCTTCTCCAGTTTCCTTAAAATCCCAGTTGCTGGCTACCGCAATCGTGTGGTTGGCGCGCTTCGCGATGTTGGCTCTTACGCCTTCTTGTGGAGTCGGTCTGCTTATGGTGCGTTTGGTCGCGGTTTGGGCGTCGGTGGTGGCGGTGCGGACTTCTACAGCCTTGATCGCGCCAACGGCTTTAGTGTTCGTTGCATTAAGGATTAAGCGCAGCGTGACACTTTGATTTATTTGTAATTATTTTAACTGTCTATACGAGTCATCATCAAGAAAGTCTCTGATTTGATCAAGATTTTCTTGAACTAGTTTATTTGCTAATTTTTTAGATGTCACTTCTCCTTCTCCACATAAACCTTGAGTCAACCAAATTGTTTGACCATCTAAATTGATATGGGAATAATATGACTCATCGGTGAACTCTAATCACTCTTCTTTAAAACCATATACTAACTCAATTGGTTTACTTGATGAAGAAGAGAGCGAATCCTTAACCCACTTATCATCAGTTTTTTACTAACTAATAGTCCTATATTAGAATCAGGATTGTCTAATTTATATTTTTTGTAGTAATTTTTGTAAGTATCATAATTGGTTACATCTAATGTGGTTTTATCATTTTCATCATAATAAAGACCAAAGTATTCCTATCCATTTCTATAAATATCAATCAACTGGTCTAATGTCCAAGAGTAACCATTATTACATCTATTTTTAAATATAATCCCGCCACTTATTGATATAACTTTATCCAAATTTGTTATTGATGACACACCCCAATCCAACCACTTTCCATTAGACAATGTATTTGTTGATATAAGAATCAAACCTAATATAATCGTATTCTTTATTTTCATAAATTACTCCTGTTCCATCCTAGATCTACGTTCGTTTAATGTCTTCCCTTCATACATCCAATATGTTGGACCAGACACTTGTTTCCATGTGTAACCCATACGACGAACAATCTCTAACGCTATGAAAAACAACATTAAGCACAGCTCCACCGTCTACGCTGACGAGCACCATGCTTATGATGCGTTAGATAGTGTCTACAACATAAGGCGTATTAATCATTCTGAATGTTATAGCACTAGTGAAAGTTGTACTAATTTTGCAGAAGGATGGTTTTCTCGATTGAGACGATCTGAAATTGGGCAGTTCCATCATGTGGCCGGTAAGTATCTTCATGCCTATGCTAATGAGATGGCATTCCGTGAGGACTATAGACGCAAGGACAATGGCAGTGTTCTATTAACGTTAACCGATAGATGCCTTAAAACCCAAACATCAAGAGATTGGTCGGGTTATTGGCAGGGCAATAAACAACAAGGCGAAGTAATGATTGCCGCTTAAAAAATCAAAAAACGCTACCAACTTTGATCACTAGCATTTTTTCCAAAGAATCACACCACCAGTATCATTACTTCTCCCTGATTCAATAATAAGCCCGCTAGATTCCTGCTTTTTAAGGTAATTACCAACATTTGTGTTAAGTTGCCCATTTGCCCCTTTAATATCTTGCCTATCTTTAATGTAAGCAGTAATATCACTTGGTGTGAATGTTGAATTTTTATCAACCTTTAGTCTAATGTACTCGCCTGATAATTGAGATAATGCACCACGAGGTAGCATAGGGCTTTTAGTGTTCTTTCTGCGTGCTTTTACAAGGTGCAGTAAGTCATCATATCCCAAGAGGCTTAAGCTCATTTTAAGTGCGGTAATTTCAGCATTCTTTTGGTTTAATGCGGAGAGTAGCACAGATACTTCACCTTGCAACTCTGAACATTTGTTGATTAGTGAGTTTGCAACTGGGGATGTGGACATAGATACCTCAAAATGATTGTTATTAATGAGGTTATTTTATGAGAATTTTGGTTAATTACTAGGTATAATTACTACATAATACTGGTAAATTATAACAATGGAGTTGTTACATGAAGCTAAATACAATAATATTAACCCCAATATTACTGCTTAGTCAATCGGCAATATCAGTCAGCTATTCAGACACAGCGAAAATTACTTCCGTAGATAAAATTTATCGTACTCACACTATTCGTGAACCGCATCAAGATTGCTACATTAAAGAATTTTATCAAGCTGATGGTGATGGTTCGGCAACCAATGAAATTGTTGGTGGCTTGTTTGGCGGCTTAATTGGCAATCAATTTGGTGGTGGTAGTGGCAAGGATGCGATGACAGTTGCTGGTGCATTATTAGGTGCGTCATTGGCTCATGACGACGAGTTAGCAAAGTCAAAGAATGGGCGTATGATTAGTAAAGAAGTTTGCGAAACTAGATATCGTACAGAGTCGGTTGAGCGTTTGAATCATTATCGTGTTGAGTATGAATATGATGGGCGTACCTTTACTTATACGACAAAGAGTAAGCCTTATGGCAGTACACTAAAAATTAAGGTGAACATTTCTCCTAAACAAACAAATGGCAACAGAAAAAACATTTGATCAAGTTAAAAAATTGGCTGAGCAGGGTGATGCCCAATCTCAATATGAGTTAGTACTCGCTTATGATTTAGGTTTGAACACTGATAAAAATTTAGCCAAAGCATTTGAGTGGTATCAAAAATCTGCCGACCAAGAATATGCAAAATCACAGTATAATTTGGGCATATTTTTTGCCTTGGCAAAATCAGTTGATAAAGACATTGAACAATCAAAACACTGGATTAGGAGAGCTAATGAAAATGGCTATTCTGGCGGTAGTATTTTTTAAATAGGGATAACCATGAAAGATATTAAATTAGAAGATAGATTGATTTTTGCATTAGATGTTCCAGAAGTAGATCAAGCTAAAGATTTGGTTAACTTACTAGATGATAGCGTTAGTTTTTATAAAATTGGCATGGAGTTATTGATGACCGGCCGATATTTTGAATTAATGGATTGGCTAATTGCTAAAGACAAAAAAGTTTTTGTCGATCTTAAATTTTTTGATGTACCAGAAACAGTCGGTAGAACGATTCATCGTTTAAGCGAAACAGGCGCAACCTTCGCAACCATTCATGGCAATCAAGGATTAATGGAAAAAGCAGCTGAAAATAAAGGCGATCTTAAAATTTTAGCGGTAACCGCTTTAACCAGTCTTGATCGTGGTGATTTAGATGATTTGGGCTTTAAATGTGATGTGCAAGAATTAGTTATTTCTCGTGCAAAGCGTGCATTTGAAGCGGGTTGTGATGGCGTTGTTTCTTCAGGCCTTGAAGTGCCGTTTTTACGTGAATTTGTAGATAATAAATTAATTGCAGTAACGCCAGGTATTCGCCCTGTTGCTAATGACGATGATCAAAAACGTGTGGTTGACGTGGCAACAGCATTTCAATCTGGCTCTGATTATATTGTGGTTGGCCGTCCAATTAAAAATGCAGAAGATCCATACGCGGCAGCGAGTAATATTCAAGAAATTATCAAGAGTTGTTTTTAATATAAATGTTCTTTACGGAGTATAATTCCGCATTCGTTATTAGCACTTGTTAATAACAATCTTTTAAAGTCGCGTAACTCAGTTGGTTAGAGTGCCAGCATGACATGCTGGAAGTCGTCAGTTCAAATCTGACCGTGACTACCAAAATATGCTTAATTTTTGATCGATTTTTACTCGTTTGTAAAATTTCCGAAATTTTTCAGAGTCTTTATTTATCTTTAATTTTTAGTTGAAAATGGCTATTTTTCACCCTTAAAGCCTTTTTTCTTCTGCTTTTAAGGTGAGTTTTTAACTCATTTTGATAATTTTTAATATTTTTAGGTACAATTCTGTAGATGAAGTTAATTCCTATTATTTTTTCTTAGTACTGTAATATTTGCCGATTTTAATTTGTATGATCGAGGTAAGGCTTATTACTATGGTGAGGGTGTTGAGCAGAATTATGACAAAGCATTTAGTGCATTTTCACATGCGGTTAAATCTAATAATGCTGATGCGCAAACTGCATTGGGCGTTATGTATATCAAAGGTCGTGGTGTCGAACGAGATGATTAGCAAGGTATTGCCTATCTAAAAAAATCAGCCAAATCTAATCATGCCAAGGGCCAATATATTTTGGGCAGTATGTATTATTTAGGCATTGGTGTTGATCGAAATTTAAGGTTAGCCAAACAGTGGATTGAAAAATCTGCCATTCAGGGTTATGCTGATGCCCAAAATAATTTGTCAAAAATGTATGAAATTGGTGTGGGTGTTAAGCAAAATAAAATACTGGCTAATAAGTGGCGTCTTGAAGCTGCAGAATCTGGCAATAGCGAAGCTCAATACTACTTGGCCCAAGATTATGAAAATAATCAAAATTTCACTAAAGCTTTTGATTTATATGAGGATTCGGCTGAGGGTGGCTATGTTAAGGCTAAATTAAAATTAGCCAATATGCATAGCAAGGGGCTGTTGACTAATAGTGATCCAGAGCAAATATTTGGTTATTATTTAGCAGCGTATAAAGGTGGTGAAAAATCTCTTGCATACAAGTTGGCTGATTTGTATGAAGAGGGTATTGGCACAAAGATTAATTACTCCAAGGCTCATTCATATTATAGGCAAGCGTTGGATGAAGGTAATTTAGATGCATATTTGGACATAGCCAAACATTATAAACTTGGCACAGGTGTTGAAATTAATCTAGAAAAATCTTATAGCTTCACCATTGCTGCGGCCAGAAAAGGACATAAAGGTGCTTGGCGTGAGGTTGCCGATCTATATATACAGGGAAAAGGCGTTCAAAAGTCTATTAAAAAAGCTAAATACTGGCTTGGAAAGCTTTCAAAATCTGGCAATCTGAAAGCTGACCAACAATTAAAAGAATTATAAAAATGGTATAAATCTGCCTGTATTTTGGCGATATTCTGAATAGTTTTTAAATCGTTTTGATAGTAATTTTTCTTCAAAATTTGATTTTAAAATCAAATTAATCAACAGTATAATCATAATTAGTTGGGCTATCCAATGAGGGTTGCTGAGCATTAATGCCAAGCAGAATAGCAATACACTTGTGTACATTGGATGCCTGATACATTGATAAACACCTTGCGTTCTTAGTTGGTGATTTTCTTTAAGTGTTGGAATGATATTTAGATTATCAAATTTCATATTAATGATGGCAATACCACCAATAATCATAGCCATTGTAAGTAGTAAAAATTCCGGCCAATTAAATTGGCTGGGCTGAATATTAAACATTAGAAAAATAATACAGCTGAATTGGATAACAACGTAAATCATCGCAAGCCTTGATTGTTATAATAATGCTATTATCTCATAAAAATTTGACCTAAATATGCAAACAGCATACGATATTGTAATTATTGGCGCAGGGCCAGCAGGGCTTAGTTTTGCTAGTTCTATGATAGACACAAAGGTAAAGATCCTAATGATAGAAAAATCTAGTATTGAATCTTTGTCAGCACCCCAGCCTGATGGTAGGGAAATTGCACTTACGCATCTATCATTGAAAATTTTAAAAAAACTAGGTGTTTGGGATTTGGTTGAACAGGTAGAAGTTTCATTGTTAAAAGAAGCTAAAGTTTTTGACGGTGACTCACCTTCATTATTAAACTTTAAAAGCGATAAATCTTCAATTGAAGCATTGGGCTATTTAGTGCCTAATTATCAAATTAGAAAAGCACTTTATCAGCGTGTTAGTCAGGCTAATAATATTGATATTATTGGTGATAGTGCCGTTGATGATGTTAACTATAAAGATGAATATTCTGAAGTGGTATTTTCTGACCAGCGACTTGTGAATACCAAGCTTGTTATTGCAGCTGATAGTCGATTTTCAAATATTCGTCGCAAGGTCGGTATTCCAGCAATCATGAAAGATTTTTCAAAAGTTATGATTGTTACCAAAATGAATCATCAGAAATCTCATGAAAATACTGCGCTAGAATGTTTTGATTACGGTCAAACTTTAGCACTTTTACCCATGGTTGGTAATGCGTCATCAGTTGTTTTAACGGTAAAAACTGATCAATCTGAAGAAATTTTACAAATGAGCGAAGCCGATTTTAATAAGAAAATGACTAAAGATTTTAGAGGTGTTTTGGGTCAAATGACCCAAGAGGGTGACAGACACTCTTACCCATTGATCGGCGTACATGCGCAAACATTTATTGCTGATCGATTTGCATTGATTGGTGATGCATCTGTTGGCATGCATCCAGTTACTGCACATGGGTTTAATCTAGGCCTAAGAGGGCAGAGTATATTAGCCGACTTGGTTAAAGATGCGCTTGATCATGGGCAAGATATCGGTTCTACTGCTTTATTAAAGCTTTATGAGAAAAAACACATCAATTTAACCCGCTTAATGTTTTTTGGTACCAATGGTGTTGTTGCTTTATTTACGAATGATGCGCCTGCTATTAAGCAAGTGAGAAGATTAGTATTGAAATTTGCTGAACACTTTCCGCCTATTAAATATTTAATTTCTAATCATTTGACTGAGGCAAAAACAAACCCTTTTAAGCCATTTGAAAAGATATTAAAAAACTACCATTCTAATGACAATTGACCTCAACTCATTGCGTCGAGAATTTACCAGTCAGGGTATTTCTCGAGAGCAAATGAATAAAAACCCATTCATTCAATTTGAACAATGGATTCAACAAGCAAGTGATGCAGATTTAACCTTGCCAAATGCTATGAGTTTGGCCACTAGCAATGATAATGAAGTTAGCATTCGAACAGTATTATTAAAAACTTTCGACGAAAAAGGCTTTGTCTTTTTTACTAATTATAATTCTAAAAAATCTCAACAAATTGAGCAAAATCCAAAAGCAGGATTACTATTTCCTTGGTTAGACTTAGAAAGGCAAGTTAAGGTATCTGGTGCAGTTGAAAAAATTTCAACACTTGAGTCAATTAAATATTTTTCTTCACGACCTAAAGATTCACAATTAGGCGCTTGGGCATCAAGTCAATCAAGTTCTGTTTCTTCAAGACAAGCGTTGCTAATGCAATTTGAGTCAATGAAAACTAAGTTTAAACGAGGTAAAATTCCTTTGCCTGATTTCTGGGGCGGGTATCGAGTCATACCCCATAGAATTGAATTTTGGCAGGGCAGAGAGAATCGCCTACATGATCGTTTTGTTTATCTAAAACAAGGCGAGAATTGGATTATTGAGCGTTTAGCGCCTTAATTTTTTAATAACTGATTGAGTGTCAGGCTTGCTGCCTGTCCAAAATTCAAAACTACAGGCGGCTTGCTCGACTAGCATACCAAGTCCATCAATAATCATTGCAGCATTATTCTCTTTTGCCCAGTCCATAAAAGGTGTTTGCTTGCCATACATAAGGTCATAACAAATAGCACCATTAGTACAGCCATTAGCTATATTTGGCATCTTCCCATCTAGTGAGGCACTGGTGGCGTTGATAATTATATCAATTGGATCATCTTTAATTTTATCCAGGCCAAAGCCGTATGTATTGCCATAATCTGAAAAATCTTGCTGTAGCTTTTCGGCCTTGCTTGCAGTACGATTTGCAATCATAATGCGTTTCGGGTTTTCTTTAAGCAGAGGCAGTAGAATGCCTTGCGTTGCACCACCAGCACCTAAAATTAAAATTATTTTATCTTTAAGGGTAATTTTAAGATTTTTGATTAAGTCATTAACCAGCCCAATACCATCTGTATTTTCACCAATATACTGACTATTGTTAATTTTAATGGTGTTGACGGCGCCCGCTGTTTTTGCATTAAGTGTTAGCTCAGTTGCAAAATTATAGGCATCCAATTTAAAAGGCACAGTAATGTTAAAGCCATTAGCACCCTCATTGATAAACTGATTGGCCGTATTGGAAAACGCATCAATTGGTGCTAATATCTTACTGTAATTAACGGTTAAGCCAGTTTGCTGTGCAAATTGAGTATGAATATCAGGCGATAAACTATGCTCAATTGGATTGCCAAAGACTGCTAATTTGTACATTGGTTAATCTTCTAGCTTTATTTCTTTGGGTTTTGGGTTCTGAGTAGTTTTCGCTGTAGCCTGCTGGTTGCCATCTTTTTGTGGCTTGTCAGCAATGTTGCCGTTAACCTCTGTGTTGTTAACTGTATTGCCATCAGCTTGTTTTTTAGGCTTATTTTGCTGCTGCTTAGGCTTGTTATTCTGTAGCTTATCAGCTTGTTTTTTAGGCTTATTTTGCTGCTGCTTAGGCTTGTTATTCTGTAGCTTATCAGCTTGTTTTTTAGGCTTATTTTGCTGCTGCTTAGGCTTGTTATTCTGTAGCTTATCAGCTTGTTTTTTAGGCTTATTTTGCTGCTGCTTAGGCTTGTTATTCTGTAGCTTATCAGCTTGTTTTTTAGGCTTATTTTGCTGCTGCTTAGGCTTGTTATTCTGTAGCTTATCAGCTTGTTTTTTAGGCTTATTTTGCTGCTGCTTAGGCTTGTTATTCTGTGGCTTATTTTGCTGTTGATTTAGATTATTTGATTTATTTCTATTGCGATTTCTATTGCGATTCTTGTTGTTAGAGTTGGCCTTATGTTTACTTACCTTCTTTTTCTTGGAAAATAAAGCCGCTTTAATTCTTGCAAATAATGATGGCTTAGACTTAACCACTTCTGGCACTCGAGTTTGTGGACGATTCATATTAATGGCTGGAATTTCAGATTCATCTGTTAATCCATTTTCAGCTAATGTATGTTGAGGCTTAGAGATGCCTTGATAACTTTTATGTTGTGATTTTTTATCGCCTTTTTGCTTATTAATGGTAAAGTTGGGGAACTGCATATAAGGATTAGGTAAGAGTGTTATCTTAATGTCATGCTTAAGCTCTAATTTTGTAACATCCTGACGTTTTTCATTAAGAATATAGGTGATAACTTCAACACTTGATTGAATAGTGATCTTGGAAGTTTGGTTAGTAGCATTACAGCCATCTTCAAGTTGTCTTAGAATGTTTAAAGCTAATGTTGGAACTGTTGGTATTGTGCCTCTACCTTGACAAGCTGAACAAAGTTTTTCAACTGATTCTGTGACAGAGCTCATTAGGCGCTGTCTTGACATTTCTAGTAAGCCAAATTTAGAAATATTGCCAATTTGAATACGAGCACGATCTGATTGAGTGGCCGTTTCCATGGCTTTTTCAATTGCTTGTCGGTGTTCTTCACTGGCCATATCGATAAAATCAATAACAACCAATCCACCAATATCACGAAGTTGCAATTGCAAGGCAATTTCTTTTGCAGCTTCCAAGTTGGTATTGTAGGCAGTTTCTTCAATATTAGAGCCTTTAGTGGCACGAGCTGAGTTGATATCAACCGCTGTTAAAGCTTCTGTTGAATCAAATACAACTGTAGCACCAGTGCGTAGTGTTACTTCACGATTAAAGACGTTTTGCACTTGACTTTCAACGCCCATGTGGTTAAACAAAGAGCGCTCGGATACATCAAAAAACTTAATACGATCTAGGTACTGTGGCAATACAAAGCTCACAAATTCTTTAGCATTTTGAAAAGCCTCTAATTCATCAATGATAACGCTATCAGTATCAGAGCGTAGATAGTCGCGTAGTGTGCGAATAATAATATCACTTTCTTGGTAAATTAAGAAAGGTGCTGGACGCTTCTCTGCTGCAGTATTGATAGATGTCCACAGGTCAGATAAGTAATCCACTTCCCATTGGAGCTCTTCCAAACTTTTGCCACTACCAGCAGTACGAATAATTAAGCCTGAATTTTTTGGCATAACAATCTTGCCAATAATCTCTTTTAAAGATTGCCTATCAGTAGAAGTGATTTGACGTGAAATACCATGACTTTTCGGGTTGTTTGGCGTCAAAATCATGTAGGCACCAGCTAGGTTTATGTTGGTGCTTAATGCAGCACCTTTGTTGCCGCGTTCTTCTTTTTCAATCTGAATAATGATTTCCTGACCTTCTTTCAAAACATCAGAGATAGTTAGCTTTGATCCTTTTGGTACGGCGCCATTGTAGAGAGATTCTGCAACCTCTTTAAAAGGCAGAAAACCCTGTCTTTCTTTGCCGTAATCGACAAACGCTGCCTCTAGTGATTGTTCAACACGTGAAATTCTGCCGCGATAAATATTGCCTTTAGTCTTTTTGTTAAGACTGGTCTCAATATTAAGTCCGGTTAGTTTTTTGTTTTTGACAATACCAACTCTGATTTCTTCTTTGTGAGTTGCATTGATTAAGATATGATTCATGGTTAAGTCCTTGTGGTGACGGACTTATGTGTACACATAGATAATCAGCACCCAGGTGCTGATTTGATATTAAAGTGTGATTTATGTTCATCATAAATGATAAAAAACCTTTCTCTATAAGGATTAAAATCCTTTTCAGATCTTGTTGCTCTGTCGCAAAAAGATCATGAATTATTCTATTATGTGGCAACAATAAGCCCAAAATATTAATTAACTTCCGTGGTTTTTTTCTTAGCACAGAAGTGTGTATAAATTCTTTTTTAGCTGATAAAAATAAATATCATGCCTCTTTATTATAACACAAATACTAGTTAATAAGGTTTGAAAACTTAATCAATGTTGATTTTATTGATTTAAGCTTCTGCCACCATCAACAGCAATTATTTGCCCAGTGATGTAATTCGACTGTGCTAAAAATAAAACCGTATTGGCGATATCACTAGCCGAACCTTGCTTATTTAAGGCAATCTTATTTAGCATTGATTGCTTTTGATTATGGCTGAGCTGCGCGTCATTTTCAGGCCATAAAATTGAGCCAGGCGATACACCATTGACACGGATATTTGGCGCAAACTCTTTAGCTAAGGTTTTTGTCATCATTGCAATGGCTGCTTTAGAGATGTTATAAATTGAATGGTTGCGTAGAGGTCTATCGCCATGAATATCCACAATATTGATAATACAGCCTTGTGTTTTAGAGAGTTTATCACTAAGTGTTGTGGATAAAAATAGTGGCCCCATTAGATTGGTATTCATGATTTTTTGATAATCAGTATTGTTAATGCTGTCAATAGGTGTTGGGTAAAAAACTGACGCATTGTTAACCAAAACATCTAGTTGATTGATAGATTGATACAGTTGATTGATATCTTCAATATTTGATAGTTCTGCTTGGATAATTATGGCGGAGCTGTCTCTAGTGAGATTAAACTCATCTGCTAAGGCTTGAGCGGCAGTTTTTGATGCATTGTAATGAATGATAAGGTTAAAATCGGCCTGATGCAATGTACGACAAATTTGTTGACCGATGCGATGCGCACCGCCTGTGACTAATGCTGTTTTCATATAAAATATCGACGTAATGAATCTTGACGAAGTAATCAAAAACTCTATTATACAAAATCAAGCGCCAATAGGGTTTGATGAATTTATGCAATTGGCCTTATATTATCCAAAATTGGGCTATTATCGTTCCGGTTCTGAAAAATTTGGCGAAAAAGGTGATTTTATTACTGCACCTGAAACTTCAGATTTGTTTGGTTTTTGTTTGGCCAGGCAGTGCGCTCAAGTATTAAAAAAAACAGATGATATTTTAGAGTTTGGTGCGGGTAGCGGTATTCTTGCTGCTCAGATTTTATTTGAACTAGGTCGTCTAGATTGCTTGCCGCAGCATTATTATATTTTAGAATTAAGTGCTGAGTTGCAACATAGGCAAAAACAAACAATTGCCAAGGCGTTGCCGGAGTTGTTAGATCGTGTTGTTTGGCTAAATGAGCTTCCAACAGGATTTAACGGTGTCGTTATTGCTAATGAAGTTTTGGATGCGATGCCTGCTAAGCGTATTATTCAAAAAAATAATAAATTTTATGAGCTAGGTGTTGGTATTGAGAAAGACACGCTTACTTGGCAAGTTAAAAAAGAAGTAATTCAAGAGGGTGCTGTTAAATTGCCGCCATTGATGAGCGATGGACATACAACAGAAATTAACAAACAAGCCTTGGCTTGGGTTGATTCACTGTATGACGCATTGGAGAATGCGTTGATTTTACTGATTGATTACGGCATGCATAGAGGGGAATATTTTCATCCTCAGCGCACTGATGGCACGTTACGCTGCTATTATCAGCATAAGGCAAGTGATGATCCTTTTATTAATATTGGCGAGCAAGATATCTCGACATCGGTAAATTTCTCAGATATTTCTGATCAAGCTAAATTGTCAGGTTTTAAGGTATCTGGTTATGCTACTCAAGCCTTATTTTTAATCTCCTTGGGCGTTGACGAATACTTATTGAATGAAGCTGATGAAAATAAACGCATTAGTCTGGCACAACAGATTAAGCAATTGGTATTACCAAGTGCCATGGGTGAGAGTTTTAAAGTGCTGGCTTTGAGTAAAAATAGACATGTAAAATTAATTGGATTTAAGGAGCAAGACTTAAGTCATAAGTTGTAAACTTGTCATTATGGATTTCATTCAAACAATCGTATTAGCACTAGTTCAGGGACTAAGTGAATTTTTACCAATATCCTCATCTGCACATTTAATTTTAGTGCCAAAATTTACAGACTGGCCAGACCAGGGTTTGGCTTTTGATGTGGTTGTGCATTTGGGTACTTTAAGTGCAATTGTATTCTATTATCGAGCCATTCTTAAAACTCTGATTAACGATTTTTTCTATTCAATGGTTAAGATTCAAACTATTGGTCAATCAAGATTAGCTTGGGGTGTTTTACTCGGCACTATTCCAGTTGGGCTGGCTGGACTATTACTTAAGGATTTTGTTGAGGTTAATTTGCGCTCAACTGAGGTTATTGCGTACGCAACGTTAGCCTTTGGGTTGCTACTGGGATTCTCTAGTTGGGTTAATGCTGGAAATAAACATACAAGAGATATTCTGAACTGGACAGATGTAGGTTTTATAGGGTTGATGCAAGCATTAGCACTTATTCCAGGCACATCAAGATCTGGTATCACTATTACTGCAGGATTGCTAATTGGACTGAGTAGAAAGATGTCAATCCAGTTTGCTTTTTTACTCTCAATTCCAGTCATCACGCTATCAGCATTGTTAATGATGTTGGATTTGTACCAACAGCCGCAATTGGTTGATTGGTCAATGTTGATACTGGGATTTGTATTGGCAGTAGTTAGTTCTTATTTGACCGTGGTCTTTTTTATTAAATTATTAGATACGATTGGATTAATGCCATTCGTGGTTTATAGAATTATTCTAGGAGTATTGTTATTAGCGCTATAGCCCCAAAACCCATTTATAGAAAAGATTATCAACCGAGTGCTTATCTTATTCATACAACTGAGTTGAGTTTTGATTTACGTGAAGATCAAACAATTGTCAGTTCAAAAATTCATTTTTATAAAAATCCAAAATTCCAAATAGAGAGTAATGATCTTTTTTTAAATGGTATTGATCTTGAATTAATATCAATTACTTTAGATGGCGAACAACCTGATTACGAACTAACCGATCAAGGCTTGCAATTACAGAATCTTGACGATGAATTTGTTCTAGAAATTGTTAATCGAATCCATCCCCAAACAAATACCAGCTTAAATGGCCTGTACAAATCAAGCGGTAATTTTTGTACGCAGTGTGAGGCGCATGGATTTAGGCAGATTACCTATTATCTGGATAGACCAGATGTGCTTAGTGTTTTCACCACACACATAACGGCTGATAAGAGTAAATATCCTGTGCTACTTAGTAATGGTAATTTGATTGACAGTTCATCCACAACAGTCACTTGGCACGATCCAACCCCTAAGCCGTGTTATTTGTTTGCTTTAGTTGCGGGTGATCTTGCTGTTTTAGAGGATGAATACACAACACTTTCTGGCAGGAAGGTGGCGCTTAAAATTTATGTTGAGCACCATAATATTAACAAAACTCAATTTGCCATGACTTCGCTCAAGCGATCTTTTGCCTGGGATGAATCACGTTTTAATCTTGAATATGATTTAGATATTTACATGATCGTTGCGGTTGATGATTTCAATATGGGCGCAATGGAAAACAAAGGGCTGAATATTTTTAACTCAACTTATGTATTGGCTAATCCTAAAACAGCAACAGATAAAGATTTTATCAATGTTGAGGCGGTAATCGGACATGAGTATTTTCATAACTGGACGGGTAATAGGGTTACTTGCAAAGATTGGTTTCAGTTAAGTTTAAAAGAAGGGTTGACGGTTTTTAGAGATCAAGAATTTACTTCTGATTTGCACGCTAGATCAATTAAGCGTATTGAGGATGTTAATGCTTTACGAACATTTCAATTTGCAGAAGATGCTGGACCGATGGCACATCCTGTGCGTCCAGAAAGTTATATAGAGATGAATAATTTTTATACGCTAACGATTTATGAAAAAGGTGCAGAAGTTATTCGCATGATTCATAGCTTCTTGGGTGAAGCGGGTTTTCAGCAGGGTATGAAGTTATACTTTGAGCGTCATGATGGCGAGGCAGTTACCATTGATGATTTTGTTGCTAGTATGAGTGATGCAAATGATTTTGATTTCAAGCCGTTTATGGCTTGGTATACACAACCAGGAACGCCAAAAATTGGTATTCAGTCAACTTATAATGAGCAAAAAAAATGCTTGAATGTTGAAATTAAGCAACTTGACAAGCAGGTGTATTTATTACCACTTAACTATGCCTTGTTCAATAGTCAGGGAGATGTCTTTAAAGAAGGCATGCTGAGTATTGATCAACA
The DNA here is from genome assembly GCA_900180385.1 of uncultured Candidatus Thioglobus sp. Classification (GTDB taxonomy): domain Bacteria; phylum Pseudomonadota; class Gammaproteobacteria; order PS1; family Pseudothioglobaceae; genus Thioglobus_A. The sequence continues at coordinate 15,386 of FXLX01000014.1, forward strand.
GCAACAAACAATTACGTTTGAGAATATAGAGGTTGAGCCTGTAGCTTCTTGGCTTCGAGATTTTTCCGCACCAGTTGAATTAAGCACTGATTTAAGTTTTGAGCAAAAAATATTTCTAGTAGGCCATGAAAAAGATGCCTTCTCAGTTTGGGATAATGCGCAACAGATATGGCTGTCATTAATTTTAACGCCTGAAAAAGTTAATCAGTCCATGTTTTTTGATGCGATTGAAAAAGTCATTAACACCACTAAAGATAAATCCTTAATTAGTGAAATTTTAACCCTGCCTTCTGAGCGACTTTTGCATCAGAAGGTTGATATTATTGATGTATTTGATATTCATCAAAAACGTGAAGAGCTGATTAAAAATATCTTGGATAGATTTGAATCTTTATTGCTAAAGACTTATCAATCATTAGTTGGTGACAAGGATTATGAATTAACGCCTGAAGCTGTTGGCGAGCGATCTTTAAAAAATATCTGCTTGTATTATTTGAGTAAAGGTCAATACTTGCAATTAGCTAATAATCAATTTGAGACTGCAAATTGCATGACTGATCAAATTACAGCATTTAGTGTATTGGTTGGTAGTGATAATCAATATAGTGAAAAAGCCAAATTAGATTTTTACAAAACTTTTAAAGATGATACGCAAGTGATGGATAAATTTTTTGCGACTCAATCATCTTCATTGGTTAGTAATGTAGATAGTATTAAAGCGTTAATGCAGCATGAGTTATTTTCCTTTAATAATCCAAATAGATTGAGAAGTGTAATAGGCAGTTTTGCGCAAAATTATGTCAATTTTCACAATCGAGCAGGCTATGAATTTTTTACCGATATCATTCTAAAGTTAAACAAATCTAATCCTCAAATAGGTGCTAGGCTCGTATCGGTTTATAACCATTGGAAGCGATTTACCCCAGAATTAAAAAAACTTCAGCAGCAGCAACTTAAAAAAATTATTAAAACCGATGGATTATCTAACGATATTTTTGAAATTGTTCAAACGGCTTTAAAATAATGTCATCACTTCAGCAGCTAACTGAAATTTTATTACAGCGCCAACTCACCATTGCTGTGGCAGAATCTTGCACGGGTGGCAGGCTATCATCGTTACTCACCAGTCAAAGCGGTTCTTCGGCTTATTTTGATCGAGGCTTTGTCAGCTACAGCAATCAATCAAAAATAGATATGCTTGGTGTAACTGAACATTGCTTAAATGAATTTGGTGCTGTTAGTGAGCAAGTGGCCCGGCAAATGGCTGATGGTGTTATTGCCCAGGCTAAGGTGGATATTTCAGCTTCTATTACTGGTATTGCAGGTCCTTCAGGTGGCAGTAAAGAAAAGCCAGTAGGTATGGTGTGTTTTGGATTTTGCATTTTAGGAAAGCGCCTTACCAGTACGCAACAGTTTTCAGGCGATCGACAACAAGTAATTAACGCCAGTATTGAATTTGCATTAATCACATTAGCCAATGAATTCAGACGTTAAATTTTCAGTTGCACCAATGATGGATTGGACTGATAGACACTGTCGATATTTTTATCGATTAATGTCTAAAGAGGCTCAATTATGGACCGAGATGGTAACTGCCAAAGCCATCATCCATGGGGATAAAAACAGACTGCTTGATTTTAATGCACAAGAGCACCCATTGGTATTACAGTTAGGCGGTAGTGATCCTAAGGAGATGGCAATCGCTGCCAAAGTGGGTGAAGATTGGGGTTATGATGAAATCAACATAAACGTAGGTTGCCCTTCAGATAGAGTGCAATCAGGTAGTTTTGGCGCTTGTTTGATGCAAACGCCAGATACAGTGGCTCAGTGCATTGAATCAATGGGTGAAGCTGTTGATATTCCCCTTAGTGTTAAATCTCGTATTGGCGTAGATGATATGGAGAGTTATGAAGAGCTGACTAATTTTATTGAAATTGTTAGTAAGGCGGGTTGTCAAAATTTTGTTGTTCATGCAAGAAAAGCCTGGCTTAAGGGTTTGAGTCCTAAAGAAAATAGAACAGTGCCACCGCTTAACTATGATTGGGTGTACCAGCTTAAACGAGATTTTCCAGAATTTACCATTGGTATTAATGGCGGCATTATGTCATTGGCAGAGGTGAGTGATCATTTGAATTTTGTGGATAGCACTATGTTGGGTCGAGCGGCTTATCATCAGCCTTATCTATTGGCTAGTGTCGATCAACAGATTTACCAAAAAAAGAGGGTGGTTATTTCCAGGGAGCAAGTGTTGTTAGAATTTATTGAATACATGAAATCTCAACAGGCCAACTCAGTGCCAGTAAGATCTATGACTAGACATATTCTTGGCTTGTATCATGCGCAGCCCAATGCTAAGAAATTTAAGCGCTTGTTAAGTGGCAAAGTGGTAGAAATAGCAAACCTGTATGAATGGTTAGAGTCAGGGGGCTAAAAATGGATAATCGTGAATTTTTTGCCAGTATCGATATTGGCTCTAGCAAAATTATTATGTTAATCGCCGAGATTGAAAATGATAGAATTCATGTATTTGCACATGCAAGTGTCCCATCTTTAGGGGTGAAAAATGGCGTTATTACCAATCTTGATTTGGCTATTAAATCAGTTAAAAAGGTTATTGAAAAAATTAAAGAAAGCTGTGCGGAGCAAGTTAAATATATTAATGTTAATATTACTGATTTGCATCTGAGTAGTGTCAATCAGAATAGGCAAATTAGTTTTGACGGAAAAACTAAAATTATCACTAAAGAAGATATTCTGAATGCTATTCAAAACGCTTCTGCTGGCTCGGTTGCGACTAATAAAAAAAGACTGGATCCAATTATTAGTAATTTTACGGTTGATGACCAAGTTATGGATCAACCTATAGGACTAGAAGCTGAAGTATTAGGTGCTAGTGTTCATTTGGTTGCCGTTTCTAATCAGGCATTAAATGGCATTGAAAACTGCCTAAAAAGTTGCGGGCTTGGCCCCGATAAAATTGTATTAGATTCTATTGCTAGCAGCATGGTGTGCATTTCCCAAGATGAAAAATATGAAGGTGTGTGCTTATTAGACATAGGTGCAGCAGTTAGTAATATCTCTATTTTTACAAAAGGTGGTGTAACTTATAGCCATGTGTTTAAATTTGGTGGCAATACAATTACTGAAAATATTGCACAAGCCTATAACACCTCATTTGCAGAAGCTGAGCGACTTAAGTTGGCTTATGGCATATTGCAACCTACAGCCGCTTTAAAGGATTGTTTGATTGAGTTTGAGCAGCTTGATTCAAATAATAAGTATTATTTATCCTTATATGAATTGATAGTAATAATTGAAAATTCGTATAAGGATGTATGTAGCATTATCAAGAAAAGCTTAAAATCTGAAAAATTAGATCGAGCTTTGAAAGCTGGTTTAGTTGTTATTGGTGGCGCCAGTAAAATAGAAAATTGTGAAAGCTTCCTGTTAAAAGAATTTAGAATAAGAACCAAAGTGGCAAAAATTAATCGAGAATTGGTTAGTGGTAATGAAGATTTGTTAACAGATATTGGTTATTTTTCAGCCTTTGGCTTGTTGACCTATCATGCATCTGAGTCTTATTTACAAGAAATGGAACAAGTACAAAAGAGCGGCTTATTTGGTAAAATAAAGGGATTATTAGAGCTATAAAAAATGATTAAACAAAGAACCATTAAAAAAACAGTTAAAGCAAGAGGCGTTGGTATTCATAGTGGTAGCATGGTCAATATGACACTAATTCCAGCTGAAATCGATCATGGTGTGGTGTTTAGACGCATGGATGCAGGCGGTAAGCTGGTGCGTGCACATAATGCCTTTGTGAATGAAGTGGTGTTGTCTACTGGCCTAGAAAATAAAGGCGTTAAGGTTTCGACAGTTGAGCATTTAATGAGTGCGTTTTCTGCATTGGGTATTGACAATGTTTTGGTGGAATTGGATTCTTTTGAAGTGCCAATTATGGATGGATCATCAGCGCCTTTTATTTTTCTGGTACAGTCTGCTGGCATTGAAGAGCAAGATGCGCATAAGAAGTTTTTTGTTATTAATGAAACCATTCGCGTGGAGAATGGTGATTCATGGGCTCAAGTGTCTAAATTTGAAGGCTTTAAAGTTTCTTTAGAAATTGATTTTGACCACAAAAAAGTAAAAGAAAGTGGACAGCAATTAACCATTGATTTTTCAAAGCAATCCTATCTAAAAGAAATCTCACGAGCTAGAACCTTTGGCTATATGAAAGATGTAGAGATGATGCAAAGGCAAAATTTAGCACTTGGCGCTAGTATGGATAACGCCATTGCACTAAGTGATGATGATGTCCTGAATGAAGACGGTATGCGCTATCAAAATGAATTTGTTAAGCATAAAATTTTGGATATTGTGGGTGACTTATATCTACTTGGATCAAATTTAATCGGACATTATGAAGGCTTTAAGACGGGTCATTTGCTTAATGATCAATTATTATCAGCTATTTTGAAGCGACCAGATACTTGGTTAATTGAAACTTTTGAAGAGAAAAATTCACCGATTCGATTTTATTCCGAAGATTGGCAAAATTCCCTATAATACTAAGCATATTTGACTATTTCATTTGGTATAATCAACAAGTTTTTATACCCAGTTGAAATAATGAAGTTAAATGGTGCTCAAATATTAATTGATTGCTTGAAAAGTGAAGGCGTGAAGCACATCTTTGGTTATCCAGGTGGTGCAGTTTTGCACATCTATGATGCATTGGATGCTTGTACAGTAATTGACCATATCTTGGTTCGCCATGAGCAGGGTGCAGTGCATGCTGCAGATGGTTATGCACGTACAAGTGGTAAGTGTGGTGTGGCATTAGTAACTTCGGGACCAGGGTTAACCAATGCAGTAACAGGTATTGCAACAGCATTTACAGACTCAATTCCAATGGTGATAATTTCTGGACAGGTTCCTTCTGCAGTTATTGGTAGTGATGCTTTTCAAGAGGTGGATGCAGTCGGTATTACTCGTTCATGTGTTAAGCATAATTTTTTGGTTAAAAGCGCTGATGATGTTGCACAGACGGTTAAAAAAGCATTTTATATTGCAACTACAGGGCGTCCAGGCCCTGTATTGATCGATATTACTAAAGATGCAACCATTGCTGAAATTGAGTACGAAGGCTATCCAGAAACAATTTCAATGCGTTCATATCAGCCTGAGATTCAGGTTGATATAGAGCAAATTGCAAAAGCAATTGCAATTATTGAAACAGCAAAGAAGCCAATTATTTATTCAGGCGGCGGTAGTGTTATTGGCAATGCTAGCAAAGCGTTAACAACACTGACGCAAAATACCGGATTTCCAATTACGCAAACATTAATGGGATTAGGTGCATATCCTGCAACGGATAAGCAATCATTAGGTATGTTGGGTATGCACGGTACTTACGAGTCGAATATGGCCATGCATGATTCAGATTGTATTATTGCTGTGGGCGCAAGATTTGATGACCGCATTACTGGAAACTTAGAAAAATTCTGCCCTTACGCAAAAATCATTCATATTGATATTGATCCTTCCTCTGTTGGTAAAGTGGTCGGCGTTGATGTGTCTATTATCGGGCAAGTTAATGATGTTTTGCAGGTGTTGATTAAAGGTTTGGAAGCTAAGAAACTGCCAAATATTGATGCATGGTGGAAACAAATTAATGACTGGCGTTTAGTGGACTCCATGGCGTACAAAACCAAACAGGGTGTGATCAAGCCACAAACTGTTATTGAAACATTGTATGAGGTGACTGGCGGTAACGCAATTGTTACTAGTGATGTAGGCCAACACCAAATGTGGGCAGCGCAATATTACCCATTTGATAAGCCACGCCGCTGGATAAACTCTGGTGGATTGGGAGCGATGGGTTTTGGCCTGCCAGCTGCTATGGGTGCAAAAATTGCAAAACCAGAATTAGATGTAGCCTGTGTAACCGGCGATGGTAGTATTCAAATGATGTTGCAAGAGTTGTCAACCATGTTGCAATTTCATACGCCAGTTAAAATTATCAGTCTGAATAATGGCTATTTAGGCATGGTGCGCCAATGGCAAGAGTTCTTCTATGATAAACGTTATTCGATGTCATATATGGATGCACTGCCTGACTTTGTAAAATTAGCTGAAAGCTATGGTCATATCGGTATTCGAGTGGAAAAAGAAGAAGATTTGAAACCAGCGTTGATTGAAGCATTTAAGCAAAAAGACAGAACAGTGTTTATTGATATCATCACGGATCCAACTGAAAATGTATTCCCAATGATTCCATCAGGCGCAGGCCATCACGAAATGCTATTAGCAGGGCGTGATGAAATGTCATCTACGCATGATTCAGGGTTAAATTTGGTATAGCTATGAGACATATAATTTCAGTACAATTAGAAAATGAATCAGGAGCGCTTTCAAGAGTGTCAGGTTTGTTTTCAGCACGCGGCTTTAATATTGAGTCATTGACAGTTGCCACAACTAACGACCCAACTTTATCTAGAATGACAATTGTTAGTGTTGGTGATAATGATATTATCGAGCAAATTGTCAAGCAGCTTAATAAGTTGATTGATGTTGTTAAGGTAACTGACTTAACAGCAACAGAACATATTGAGCGTGAATTATTGCTCATTAAAATAGCTATTAATAATGAAAGTCAATCTAGAATTGAAACTCAATTCGATCAATTTGACGCAAAAATTATTGATGTGTCAGAGGAAGTTTATACCGTTGAGTTAGCGGGAAAGAGTCAAAAAATTAATGATTTTATCCATGCATTTAATGCCGATGAAATCCTGGAAGTTTCAAGAACAGGCGTAACCGGTGTTTGCCAGAAATAAAAAAGTTAACTGTATAGGCGCTAGTTGCGTTTAAAAATAAAGGAAAAGGAAAATGAATAGATATTACGATAAAGATGCAGATTTAAATATTATTAAATCAATGAAAGTTGCTATTGTAGGTTATGGCTCACAAGGTCATGCACATGCAAATAATTTAAAAGATTCAGGTGTTGAGGTTGTTGTTGCCCTAAGAGATGGTTCTACTTCAGCTGCCAAAGCAAGCGTTTCAGGCTTAACAGTTAAGTCAGTAGAAGATGCCACTGCTTGGGCAGATTTAATTATGATTCTTGCACCGGACGAATTTCAAGGTCAAATTTATACAGATAGCATTGAGCCAAATCTTAAGAAAGGTGCAACAGTTGCATTTGCTCATGGTTTTAACATTCTTTATGGTTTAATTAAGCCAAGTGCTGATCTAGACGTAATTATGGTTGCACCTAAAGCGCCAGGACACACTGTTCGTTCAGAGTTTGTTAAGGGTGGCGGTATTCCAGATTTAATCGCAGTATCGCAAGATGCTTCGGGTAATGCGAAAGCAATCGCTCTATCTTACGCATCAGCAATTGGTGGCGGTCGTACAGGTATTTTAGAAACGACGTTTAAAGATGAAACAGAAACTGATTTATTTGGAGAGCAGGTTGTATTGTGTGGTGGTACAACAGCACTAGTACAAGCAGGTTTTGAAACATTGGTTGAAGCCGGTTACGAGCCGGAGATGGCGTACTTCGAATGTTTGCATGAGCTAAAGCTTATTGTTGATTTAATGTATGAAGGTGGTATTGCTAACATGCGTTACTCAATTTCAAACACAGCAGAATATGGTGATGTGACACGTGGTCCGCGTATTGTTACTAGCGAAACAAAAGCTGAAATGAAGAAAATCTTAACTGAAATTCAAGATGGTACTTTTGCTAAAGAATTTGTTGCAAATGTAGGTGAACTTCCAGCCCGTCGTGAAGTTCAGCGTGAACATCAAATTGAACAGGTTGGCGAGTCACTTCGTTCGATGATGCCATGGATTAACAAGAATAAAATTGTTGATCAAACCAAGAATTAGACACTCTTAATTAAACGCCCAACTTAGTTGGGCGTTTTCATTTCTAAAGCGTTATAATCATATGATGAATACTAAGAAATTAAAAAAAGGCGTATATCTACTACCCAACATACTAACAACCTTTGGTTTGTTTGCTGGTTTCTTTGCCATTATATTGGCCACTAAAGGTCAATATTCAGAGGCGGCTATTGCAATCTTTGTTGCTATGTTATTTGATGGTCTAGATGGGCGCGTGGCGCGTTTAACCAACACCCAAAGTGAATTTGGCGAACAATATGATTCGATGGCAGATATGGTGTCATTCGGTGTTGCCCCAGCTTTATTAATGTATTTTTGGCAATTTCAAGAGCTGGGGAAGGTAGGCTGGATAGCGGCTTTTGTCTATGTTGCTGCTGGTGCGCTGCGTTTGGCTAGATTTAACACTCAAATTGGCGTGGAAGATAAGCGTTATTTTCAAGGCTTGCCGTCACCAGCTGCAGCAGCACTTATTGCGGGCTTAGTATGGGCTACAGAAATGATTGACCCGAGCGTTTATGATGCGCAATATTTGGTGATTGGTGCTTGGATAATTCTGGTTTCTGCCGGCGTTTTAATGGTGAGTAATATTCGTTATTATAGTTTTAAAGATATTAACCTTAAGGGAAGGTCTTCATTTAAGTTGTTGTTAATTGCAACGCTTATTTTGGTTGTAATTTCATTATGGCCAAGTGCCATATTATTTATCTTATTTTTTACTTATACAATTTCAGGTCTTGTATTAACAATCCTTGAGTTACGTAAAAAACGTGCGTTGAAAAAAAATAGGTAAGCAGTTTATATTTAAGTTATAATTCAATTATGATAAATCAGATTATAATTTTTTTCTATAAGCAAAGCACTCTCCTGACTGTGTTACGATTATTACCGTAAGGTAATCTATCATCTCGACTGGCTGAAAAGCTAGCACATCTTAAAAATACAGTACAAAAATACAAAAATACAAAATTACAGGAGACAAAAATGTCTGATAAACTAATTATTTTCGATACCACGCTAAGGGATGGTGAACAATCACCTGGTGCGTCAATGACCAAAGATGAAAAAATACGCATTGCCAAAGTGTTGGAAAAAATGCGTGTTGATGTGATTGAAGCGGGTTTTGCAATTGCCTCAGTAGGTGATTTTGAAGCGGTTCAAGCGGTAGCTAATGCCGTTAAAGACTCTACTATTTGCTCACTTGCACGTGCGCTTGATAAAGATATTGATCGTGCTGGTGAGGCACTCAAAGGTGCTAATTCTGCACGTATTCATACGTTTATTGCTACCAGTAATATTCACATGAAAATGAAATTAAATATGACACCTGATCAAGTGGTTGAGCAGGCTGTTCGTGCCGTTAAGCGTGCAAGACAATATACCGACGATGTAGAGTTTTCACCTGAGGATGCAGGTCGTTCCGATGAGGATTTCTTGTGTCGTGTTATTGAGGCAACCATTAAGGCAGGTGCAACTACCATCAACATTCCGGATACAGTTGGCTACAATCTTCCACATCAGTTTGGTGCTACGATTAAATCGTTGATTGAACGCGTACCAAACTCAGATAAAGCCATATTCTCAGCGCATTGTCATAATGATCTAGGTCTTGCGGTAGCTAATTCTTTATCTGCAGTGCTTAATGGCGCTAGACAAGTTGAGTGTACAATTAATGGTCTTGGCGAAAGGGCGGGCAATACAGCACTAGAGGAGATTGTTATGGCTGTGCGCACTCGCCAAGATGAGTTTTCTTGCGATACTGATATTGACACAACTCATATCTTATCTGCATCACGCCTGGTATCAAGTGTAACCGGCTTTATTGTGCAACCTAATAAAGCTATTGTTGGTGCCAATGCCTTTGCACACGAGGCAGGTATTCACCAAGATGGCGTTTTGAAGCATCGCGAGACTTACGAAATCATGCGTGCTGAAGACGTTGGTTGGAATACTAATAAGCTTGTATTGGGTAAGCATTCAGGGCGCAACGCTTTCAAAGCTAGATTACTTGAACTGGGCGTTGAGTTTGACTCTGAAAAAAGCTTGAATGATGCCTTTAGACGTTTTAAAGAGTTGGCTGATAAGAAGCATGAAATCTTTGATGAAGATCTTCAAGCGCTTGTATCTGAAACTCAGGTTGTTGAAAGTGAGCATATTAAACTTGTATCTTTAAAAGTACTATCAGAAACTGGCGAGAAAAATACTGCTACCGTAACACTAACCATTGATGGTGAAGAAAGGTCAAAAACAGCTGAGACAGCTGGCTCAGTTGATGCCACTTTTAGTGCCATTAATCAATTGCTAAATATGCAAGTTAATTTGCAGCTGTATTCAGTGTCTAATGTCACTCAAGGAACAGATTCTTTGGGTGAGGTTAATGTTCGCTTGGAGCATGAAGGTAGAATCATCAATGGTCAAGGTGCTGATACAGATATTGTTACTGCCAGTGCCAAAGCCTATATTCATGCGCTTAATAAAGTATTAGCAGCGACAGATAGGGCGCACCCTCAAATATAGGACACCTTTATAATGTTGTCAATTAGATCTCAATATTTAAACGTACTTAATATTCCTGAGTATCTACACGTCGTCAAAGATTCGTCACAGAAGACTTCTATACCTTTATCTATAGACTGTTTGGTGATAGAGTTGGAAAATCAAAACTCCATCTGTATTGCAGGTGAAGTTCAAGATTTTTTGTTCAAAATGCTGTCTGCAATTGGATTGCAACAAAAGAATATTGCCTGTATTAAGGTAAGCCCAAATACTCTTTTAGATCAGGTTGCCAATTATAATGCACGTACAATTTTATTAACTCATCAACAATTAACACTGAACACGAGCAATGCTTTTAGTATGCTTCATCCAAGTGAAGTGTTAAAAGATGAGAGGCTTAAGCGTGATGCTTGGGAAGTGTTAAAACAGGTGGAAGCGTGTCTAAAGTAGATTACAGCTTATCTGGATATGAACGTCCAGTATTAACAACACCAAATGGTGAGAAAAAACTGTTAATGCATTCTTGTTGTGCACCATGCGCTGGGGAAATTATGGAAGCTTTAGCAATGTCTAAAATTGACACCACTATTTTCTTCTACAATCCAAACATCCATCCTAAAGAAGAATACGAATTACGCAAAGAAGAGAATATTCGCTTTGCACAAAAATTAGGTATGGATTTTGTTGATGCCGATTATGATAAAGAAAATTGGTTTGATCGAATCAAAGGTCAAGAAGATGAGCCTGAGCGCGGTGCTCGTTGTACCAGTTGTTTTGATATGCGATTTGAAGTAACTGCACAATATGCCAAAGATCATGGCTTTGACTTAATATCTTCAACGTTAGGAATTTCTCGCTGGAAAGATGTGAATCAAATTAATGGTTGTGGTGTGCGAGCTGCCAATCCTTACCAAGGCATTGCTTACTGGGATTTTAATTGGCGTAAGCAGGGTGGCTCGTCTAGAATGCTCGAACTATCCAAACGTGAGGAATTTTATCAGCAAGAGTATTGTGGTTGTGTGTATTCACTAAGAGATACTAATCGTTGGCGCGAGTCTCGAGGTCGAGAAAAAATTGAACGCGGTATTAATTTTTATCAAGAAGCCATGGAAAGTCTAGATAAATAATTGTTAGCCTAGCAAGTGAAGTAATAAAGATTTTTGCGCATGCAGGCGGTTTTCAGCTTCATCCCAAACCAAACTTTGAGCGCCATCAATTACATCTGCTGATACTTCTTCGCCACGATGAGCAGGAAGACAATGCATAAACACCGCATCAGATTTAGAGTGTTTCATTAGGTCTTGATCAACTTGGAATTTTTTGAAAGCAATTTCACGCTTAGCTTGCTCGTCTTCTTGTCCCATTGAAGCCCAGACATCAGTCACCACTAAATCAGCATTTTGACAAGCTTTTTTGGAGTCGTTAAACAATACAATGTGATCTTGATAATTATCGGTGAATGTTTGATCAGGTTCATAACCTTTTGGCGTTGCAATGTTTAGTGTAAATCCAAATGCTTTAGCGGCTTGCATGTAGGTATGGCACATATTATTGCCATCACCAATCCAAGCTACAGTTCTACCTTGAATTGAACCTTTATGCTCTTTGTATGTCATCATATCGGCTAGTAGTTGGCATGGGTGGGATTCATCACTCAGTGCGTTAATAATTGGCACAGAGCTATTAGAGGAAAAGGTGTTGATGGTTTCGTGAGAAGAAACTCTCATCATGATAATATCAACCATTGAACCAATAACAATTGCGGTATCAGTTATTGGTTCTCCACGTCCTAATTGAATGTCACGATCAGATAAGAACAATGCATGTCCACCTAATTGAGCCATACCAGCTTCAAAAGATACGCGTGTTCGAGTTGAGGATTTATCAAAAATCATTGCTAATGTTTTATTTTTTAGCGTTTCGTTGATCTCTCCAGCTTTATGTTGTTTTTTTAGAGCAATAGCATTGTCAATAATGCCATTGAGAGTCTTGGTTGATAAGTCATCTAAATTAATAAAGTGTTTCATTATATTTTTCCTCAGTTTATAGCGATTCTATCAGCTCACAAACGGTTTCAATCATAATATTAGCTTGCGCTTTATCGATGATAAGTGGTGGCAATAGTCGGATTGACTGACCAGTGATATTAATTAAAAGTTTTTTGTCTAATGCAAGTTGTAATAAATGAGCGCAATCTTGATCTAGCTCAATGGCGATCATTAAGCCTTTAACTCGAATTTCTTTAACAGTACTAATATTTTTTAGTTTTTTGGTAAAAATTTTGGCGATATGATTGCTAATTTTATTAACATTATCAAGAATTTCATCCTGCTTGATTATTTCTAAAACAGTTAAAGCAGTACGACAAACCAAAGGATTTCCTCCGAATGTTGAGCCATGTGTGCCTGGTGTTAACAATTTAGCGGCATTGCCTTTTGCTAGGCAGGCGCCAATTGGCACGCCATTACCCAAGCCTTTGGCTAGCGTTAGAATATCGGGCGTAATCTCATTGTACTGATGTGCAAACATCTTGCCAGTACGACCAATACCTGTCTGCACCTCGTCAAGAATCAATAGCCAATTATTTTTTTGGCAAACTTCCTGAACTTGATTTAAATAATTAGCATCTGGAATAATAACACCACTTTCACCTTGTATTGGTTCAAGCATTACTGCAACGATATCATTATTATTTTGATGCTGCTTAATGGTTTCAATGTTGTTAAATTCAACATGAATAAACTCACTGACCAAAGGTGCAAATCCAGCCTGAACTTTAGGATTTCCAGTTGCAGATAAGGTTGCCATGGTGCGCCCATGAAAACTTTGAGTTGCAGTTAAAATAGTAGGAGTGTTAATATTATTAGCACGACCATGAAGACGAGCAATTTTAATGGCAGCTTCGTTAGCTTCTGCGCCTGAATTTCCAAAAAAAGCTGCATCCATTTTTGATAATATGCATAGTTTTTCAGCTAGGGCTTCTTGGTGTTCAATATGGTACCAATTGCTAGTATGAAGTAATTGTTGGGATTGCGATTGAATTGCTTTAGAAATCTCTGGATGAGAATGCCCAAGTCCTGTTACACCGACACCACAAAGCGCATCAAGATATTGATCACCTTTGTTGTTGGTTAAATAACAACCACTACCTTTCACAAAGGTGATCTCTAGCGGTAGGTAATTTGACATTAAATAGGACATTAAATTGTTTCCTTTAAAACAAAAAAGCCCCTAACGGGGCTTTTGATTATCAATCGAAAGTTATTTAAGACTGATAAGTAATTTCTGGAGCCATCTCGTTATCGATTTCAGCTAAATCTTGCTTGTAGCTTTCGTAAAAAGAACCTGATACAGGGTTAATCCATTCTTCGTATGAAAAACCATTTTCAGCTGTATGCATTTTAAAAGTTTCTTGCAAGGCAATTTTCTTTGCACTTAATTCGTTAGATCTTTGATCAGTTGCGTCCATTCTTATCTCCTGAATATTTGAATAACTAAAACAGCTATTATATACGTAAAAGTCAATTTGTGAAGCTTTTTATTTGTCTGTAAAATATATAAATACACTTGTAGCATGGGTAAAGTTGTGTCACAATAGACTTGAATTTTATCAACAACTAAGGAGCGAATATGCAATTAAATATTTCTGGCCATCACCTTGATATTACCGATGCAATCAGACAACATTCTGAAGAAAAGCTAGCTAAAATTAAGCATCATTTTGATCATGTGATTAATATTAATATGATTTTAGAAGTTGAAAAAGATGTGAACATAGCAGAAGCAACCATTCATATCAGTGGCGCTGATTTATTTGCCAAGGCGGAAAGTAACGATATGTATGCATCTATTGATCAAATGGTTAATAAACTAGATGCACAGGTTAGAAGGCACAAAGAAAAATTAAACGACCACAGAAAAAACTAACCCTCACTTGACCTTGTGTGACTTATACTCAAGGTCTTGATTTAATAAGGAATAGCTCATGTCAGAAGTTGAAAATACTTCTTTCAAAGAATGCCTTCAAAGACTTATGGTTTCTTTGGAGGCTTCTTTGTATGAAGAAACCTCCTCTCAACTTTCCGGTCTACATTCGGCTGAAATAGCTCGTCTATTAGAAAGTGTACCGCCAAAAGATCGTACAAAGCTCTGGTTTAATATTGATAGCGCCATTCAAGGTGATATTCTTAAAGATTTAAGTGAGGATGTGCTATCTCAATTATTAAATGAGATGACCGTGGAAGATATTGTTAAAGCAGCCGAAGGGCTTGATATGGATGATTTGGCCGATATCGTACCTGAACTGCCAGAATCTGCCCTGCATAATTTACTGTTAACACTGGATCATAAGCATCGAGATCATTTAAGGCAGGTTTTATCTTACCCGGAAGATTCGGCTGGTGGCTTGATGAATATCGATATGATTACAGTTCGTGATGATGTTAACGTTCGCACGGTTATTCGTTATTTACGGTTGCTTAAAAAAATGCCAATTGATACCAATCAAATATTTGTAGTTGATCGTTCTTATCAATATATTGGCGCTATACATATTTCTACTTTGTTGACCAATGAAGCGGAGCAAAATATTAAGCCGCTGATTAACAATGATCATAAGCCAATTTTGGCCAAAACACCAGAAGCTGAAGTCGCAAGTTTGTTTGAACAGCGAGATTTGATTTCTGCACCGGTAGTCGATGGGCATAATCAACTTATTGGTCGAATTACCATTGATGATGTGGTTGATGTTATTCGTGATGAAGCAGAGCATTCAGTGATGTCAATGGCGGGTTTGGACGAAGAGGACGATGTTTTTGCGCCAGTTATTGAGAGTACTAAGAGTCGCAGTATTTGGCTGGGTGTAAACCTTATTACAGTGTTTATTGCGGTATTTTTTATTGGACTATTTGAAGCTACTTTACAAGAGAAGATTGCGCTAGCAATTTTGATGCCTGTCGTTGCATCAATGGGGGGAATTGCCGGCACGCAAACCCTTATTTTGGTTACCCGTGGTATCGCTACTGGCAGGGTGACACATTCAAATCTTAAGGTTCTGATGAACAAAGAAGTGGCTATTGGGTTTTTAAACGGCATACTTTGGTCGGTTGTTATCGGGCTTGCTACTTATTTATGGTTTTCAGATTTAATTTTAAGCTTGGTTATTGCGACAGCGATTGTGGTCAATCTGATTTTTGCTGCATTTTCAGGTGCTTTTTTACCGTCTTTATTGATTAAATTTAAAATAGATCCTGCGTTAGCAGGTGGTGTTATTCTGACCACAATTACCGATGTAATTGGTTTTGTGGCTTTTTTAGGTTTGGCTTCATTGGTTCTTTAGTTTTAACACTTAATGCCTTTTGTCCTAAAAAAATATCCAGCCATTCAAGATGTAAAAATCCAGCATTTTTTAATAAATGAAGCTGGTTTATCCATGTCTTTATCGCAAAAACTATTGTCTAAAAATAGAGTTTTTAATGACCAAGACAATATCTTAAAAAATGGCGATACAATTAATTGTGAATATATTCATGTTGCTGTATTTGAAGGCCATTCTAGAGGTTTAAAGCCAATCTTTGAAGTTGAAAATTTTGCTGTTTTTGACAAGCCTTCAGGCGTAATGGTACACCCAACTCGAAAAGAAACCCCTTATTGTTTATTGGATGAAGTTAGGCACTTTTTTGGTGATGAGGCTAGTTTGGCACATCGAATTGATGCAGAAACTTCTGGTTTGGTATTGGTGGCTAAAAACAAACAAACTAGTCGCCAACTAAAAATGATGTTTGAACGCAAGCAATACACTAAAGAATATCTAGCTTTAGTAAAAGGGCAAGTAACAACAGATTTTGTCATTGAAAAACCTATTGAAAAAACCAATAGCAGTATCGGTATAAAAATGACTTGCGATACTCAATCTGGCAAGCCGTCGAAAACTTTCATTAAGCCTTTGCAATATAATAAAAGTGATCAAACAACACTGGTTAAGGCAACTCCCGTTACTGGAAGGCAACATCAAATCAGAGTGCATCTCGACTCAATGGGTCATAGTATTATTGGCGATCCAATTTACGGAGTGAGCGAGAAGACCGCTAATGAATATTTGAGTAAAACACTATCAGTAGAAGATAGAGTAGAACAAACTGGCGCAAAAAGACTCATGCTACACGCTAATAAGCTGAATTTTATCTATCAAGATATTGAATACAAAATTTCATCAAAGATGAAAAATTTTGAAAATTCTTTAAATGAATAGTGTGAGCGGTTATTTTTACTTAAAAACTATAAAAAATCATCAATTTAAGACTAAAAATAGCCAGTTTTAGCCATTTTTATTAAATTATTGAGTTGGGCTTGATAGGTTAGTAAAAATTTTGGAAATAATGGATATTAGAAGTCTTTAGTGGAAATATCGTTAGCTTCTAGCCAAATTCTGAATTTTGTCTGAATTTCTTCTAAGGTTTTCTGATTATCTGCTTCAAATCTTAATACTAAACACGGTGTAGTGTTAGAAGGACGAACCAGTCCCCAGCCATTTGGATAATCTACTCGAACACCATCAATGGTGATGATATTGGCACCTTCAAAATCAACATTTTGTGCGAGTTTGTCCATCGCCTTAAATTGCTGACCTTGTTCATCAAAGTGAATATTGATTTCTGGTGTATTGATACTGTCAGGTAAATCGGCAAAAACCTGTTCACAGGTTTTGTTAGTTTTTGACATGATTTCTAATAAGCGAGCGCCGGTGTAGAGTGCATCATCAAAGCCGTACCAACGTTCTTTAAAGAAAATATGACCACTCATCTCGCCACCAAGTTCTGCGCCAGTTTCTTTAAGTTTGGCTTTGATAAAACTATGTCCAGTACGTGACATAATCGCATCGCCACCGTGCTCGATGATATCTTTAGGCAGGAGTGATGAGCACTTAACGTCAAACACAATTTTAGCGCCCGGGTTGCGACTTAAGATATCTCTTGAATATAAAATCATTTGGCGATCTGCCCAAATAACATTACCTTTGTTGTCAATCAATCCTAGTCGATCACCATCTCCATCAAAAGCAAAACCCATGTCTGCACCAGTATCAATAACTTCTTTAATGATATCTTCTAGATTATGCAGTTTAGAGGGGTCAGGATGATGGTTAGGGAAGTTGCCGTCGATTAGGCAAAATAGCTTAGTTACTTTAGCACCAAGTTGTTCGAATAATTTTGGTGCAATCTCACCTGCAACACCATTGCCACAATCCACAACAATATGAAGAGACTTATCTAGCTTAATATCAGACTTAACTCGCTCAATATAGTCTTGTTCGATGTCAACCTTGGTTGAAGTGCCATGACCTGAGTTAAAGTTGTTGTTAATAATGCGTTGATACAATTCTTGAATACGATCACCTGAGAGGGTTTCGCCCGCAATCATGATTTTAAAGCCGTTGTATTCTGGTGGATTATGTGATCCGGTGATCATTACGCCACTAGTGGCCGCTTTGGTATAAGTAGAAAAATATACGAGTGGCGTTGGAACCATGCCAATATCGACCACATGACAACCGCTCTCTTTAAGGCCAGATTTTAAAGCTTGTATTAAATCAAGACCACTAAGGCGACCATCACGACCAACAACAACGCCGCGCTCACCTTTAACAATTGATTCACTACCAATGGCTAGACCGATAAGTTTGACAGCTTCTGGAGTTAGTTCTTGTTCGACAATACCGCGAATATCATAGGCTTTAAAGATTGATTGAGAGATACTCATAAGTTGATAAAATATGAAATATATAAATGATTCATTTTAAGCGTAATGAAAGAAAAATTTGAAGTAATCGAAATTGAAAATCAAACCATGGTGTTAAAGGTTAATCGCTCAGATGGTTGTACCGGTTGTTCGGCTAGTGGTGCTTGTGGAACTGGGATTTTGGCTAATTATTTTGACCACTATTCAGTTTTTAACAAACCTTTGCAAGAAGGTGTAGCGATTGGCGATGTGGTTACTTTGGAGATTTCTGCTGCAGAATTATTTTGGCGCGCTTTCCAGTTGTACATCGTGCCATTATTAGCATTATTTGTTGGTGCAGGGGTGGGATCAGTTTATTTTCCAACAAATGAATTGTGGCAAATAATCTTTGGTTTTTCAAGTTTTATTGGCGCCTTAATTTTAACAAAATATTTTATAAAGTAGCGCTATAAAGTGGCGTATTTTTGGGATAATTGGTGTAATTTTATAGTTTAAAAAAAATCACATTATGCCAGGTCAAGACTTAGATCCTTTAGAAACTCAAGAATGGCTAGAAGCCTTTAAATCAGTAGCTCGTGTTGAGGGTAGTGATCGTGCAAAGTTCTTGCTTAATCAGCTTATGGATATGGCGCACAAAGAAGGTATGGATTTGCCAACAGGTGTTAACACTGCTTATCTTAATAGTATTGCTGTAGAAAAAGAAATAGCGACAGATATTAATGTCGATATTGAAGATAGAATTTCTGCAATTGTTCGCTGGAATGCTATGGTGATGGTGGTTAAGGCTAATCAATTACCTTATGAATTGGGTGGCCATATTGCATCATTTGCATCTTCTGCAACCTTATATGAAGTTGGTTTTAACCATTTTTATCGCGGCCCTGATGCCGAACAGGGCGCTGATTTAATCTTCTTTCAAGGCCATATCTCTCCTGGTATTTATTCTCGTGCTTACTTAGAGGGAAGAATCACTGAAGATCAAATGCTTAAATTCCGTCAAGAAGTTGGTAAAGACGGATTAAGCTCTTATCCACACCCGTGGTTAATGCCTGATTTTTGGCAATTCCCAACAGTATCTATGGGCCTTGGTCCAATTATGGCGATTTACCAAGCTCGATTCATGAAGTACCTACATCATCGTGAAATTAAGCAAACAGATAAACGTACCGTTTGGGCTTATTTGGGTGATGGTGAAACGGATGAGCCAGAATCTTTGGGTGCAATCTCTATGGCGGGTCGTGAAAAACTTGACAACCTTGTTTTTGTTATTAACTGTAACTTACAGCGCCTAGATGGGCCTGTTCGCGGCAACGGAAAAATTATTCAAGAACTTGAAGGTATGTTCCATGGCGCAGGCTGGAATGTTATTAAAGTTATTTGGGGTGCGAAGTGGGATGCACTACTAGAAAAAGATACTAATGGCTTGCTTAGAAAGCGTATGGAAGAAGTAGTTGATGGCGAATACCAGGCTTATAAAGCTAAAGATGGTGCATACGTACGTAAGCATTTCTTTGGAAATTCTCCAGAATTATTAGCCATGGTCGAACATTTAAGTGACGATGAAATTTATCATCTTAACCGCGGTGGCCATGATTTAAATAAAGTATTTCAAGCTTATCATGCAGCTAAGGCTTGTACTGATAAGCCAACTGTAATTTTAGCTAAGACAGTTAAAGGTTACGGCATGGGTGAAGCGGGCGAAGGTCAAAACACGACACACTCACAAAAGAAATTAGGCTTAGAGCAAGTGGAAATTTTTGCCAAACGCTTTAATATTCCAGTGACTGAAACCGATGTTAGAGAATTAAACTTCTATAAGCCAGCGCCTGACAGTGAAGAGATGACCTACATGAATGCTCGACGCAAGAAACTAGGCGGCTCATTGCCAATGCGTTCTTTTGATCTGGAAGAATTACCAACGCCAAAGCTGAGTGTATTTGAAGTATTATTAAAGTCTAGTGGCGATCGTGAAATGTCAACCACAATGGCACTAAACCGAATCTTAACATTATTGGTTCGTGATAAAACATTGGGCCCTAAAATTGTGCCAATTATTCCTGATGAAGCGCGTACTTTTGGTATGGAAGGGTTGTTTAGACAATTAGGTATTTACTCAGCATCAGGACAGCTTTATCAGCCAGAAGATTCTGATAAAGTTATGTGGTACAAGGAAGATAAAAAAGGCCAAGTATTGCAAGAGGGTATTAACGAAGCGGGTGCGATTTCTGGTTGGATTGCTGCTGCAACAGCTTATGCAACGCATAACACCACCATGATTCCGTTCTATATTTACTATTCTAAATTTGGTTTTCAGCGTGTTGGTGATTTAGCATGGGCGGCGGGCGATATGCAAGCCAAGGGCTTCTTAATTGGCGGCACTGCAGGACGTACAACTTTAAATGGTGAAGGTTTGCAGCATCAAGATGGTGACTCTCATTTGGTGGCCAATACCATTCCAAACTGTATTTCTTACGACCCAACTTATGCATTTGAATTGGCAGTTATTGTGCGTAGTGGTTTGGAAAGAATGTATGAAAATCATGAAAATATTTTCTATTACATTACTACGATGAATGAACTTTATGCACATCCAGCTATGCCTGAAAATTCTGAAGAAGGAATTATTAAAGGTATGTATTTGCTTAAGACAGTTGGAGAGGGTGACAAGCAAGTGCAATTAATGGGCTCGGGTACCATTCTAAGAGAAGTTGAAAAAGCAGCACAAATGTTGGCTGATGATTGGGGTGTGAAATCTGATGTCTGGTCAGTAACCAGTTTTAATGAGCTAACGCGTGAAGCGCAAGCTATTGATCGTATTAATCGTTTCAGCATTGAAACACCTGCTGTGCCATATATCACTCAATGCTTGGAAAATGCCAAAGGCCCAGTGATTGTTGCTACCGATTACATGCGTAATTACGCTGAGCAAGTGCGTAAGTACGTGCCAAACCGTTACGAAGTATTAGGTACTGATGGCTTTGGTCGTTCAGACTCTCGAGAGGCGTTAAGAGACTTCTTTGAGGTTGATGCAAACTATGTGGCTCTAGCATCACTTAAGGCTTTAGTTGACGAAGGTGAAATGGATGCTTCAGTTATTGCACAAGCAGTTGAGAAATACGGTATAAATATCAATAAGCCGAATCCAATGACGGTATAGAATATCAATTTATAAAAAGAGGAGAATGGGAGTGACCCAAGAGGAATATCTAGAAGAGCTGAGATCAGGCGCAAGAATGAAATTTGAAGACTTGATTTCACTGATTGACGATGACTATGAATATACACCAGCAGGTTTTACCAATGGTGAAATAGAAAACTTAACTGAGGAAAATCAGGGTAGTGCTAAGTTATTTTGTTTTGCTGCTATTCATCAGTTGTCTCAGCTAGAAACACTGCATTGCTTTGGCCAGTATTATCAAGATGTTCTTAATACGCCAGAGAGTGACTCTCATGCCAATATTCGAAATTTTATGACCTATGGCTGGGAAGGGTTGAAGTTCAACTCTCCCGTATTGAGTAGAAAGTAGATTCTTAAAGCCGCCTTATGGGCGGTTTTTTTAATAACTTATCTGCGTATTCATAAATTGCTAAGCCAAGCAATACCAAGCTGATGCCACTAATTTGAATAATACTTAATTGCTCATGATTGAGTGATGATCCTAGTATTAGTGCAAAAACAGGGGTGAGTAAAGGCACAATACCAACTACACGCACACTAGCATGCTTGATTAGATAGTAATATGACATAAAGCCGATTACCGAACCAAACACAGCTAAATAGCCAATAGAGAGTGCTGCTTTGATACTGGTATCGGGTATTTCTCCACCCAAAATAAACCAACTTAAGATAAACAACGGAACGCTAACTATTAAAGCACCTGTTGTGGTTTCTAATGCTGATATACGTGCATTGATTTGTTTGAGTTTTACAGAAATAAATGCCTGAAAGGTCATTGCCAATGTGACACTAGCCAATCCTGTTATTAAGGTTTCAGTAAGTGTAAATGAATGTTTAAAAATAATAAAAAGACCTGTTAAGCCTAGTATTAAGCCAATCATTTTACTAATAGAGAAAAATTTATCTTTGAGAAGTAACAATGCAAAGACGCCAGTAATGATTGGTGTTAAGCCAAAAACAACAGATATTAATCCTGATGGAATGCTCAGTGCTGAATAATAAACCAAACTCATAGTGATGAAAATCCCAGCACCTGCATAAGTGTAATTAATTAAAGCTTGCTTGTGTAGGGGTAATTTTTTCTGCTTAGCAAGGAGTATAAAAATGCAAATAATTAAACCTATCAGCATTCTGCTAGCAACGCTAAAACTAAAACTTGAACCTAGTGTTGACCATTGAATGGCTAGCGGTGTCGTTGACCAAATTGCGACTACTGATAAAAAAACGACGTAAATGGGCATATACTTAATTAAATCTCTTCAACAAAATTTAGCTCAAATAGGCGTCGTGTAAGCGTTAGATTGTCACTTGCAGATAACCACCTCTGATTGCAAAAGTTGATTAGACTCTCTTGAGTAATAGAATGGCTGTCTAGTGAAAAACCATTGATGAAAAATTTCATTTGATTGTTAATCTCTATATAGGCAATTTTACAAACAGAAAATAACTGATAATTTGCATTGGTATTAAACTCCAGTTGTTGTTGCTGAAATTCAAACTGTTGTAAAATTTTTCGATCTAACGGATCTAGCTTAGTAACAAATTTGGCAAAATCAGATGCTGAAATTTTGGCTATATTGTTTGCTATTTTTAAAGCTGAATTCGGAATAAGGGCTGAATTATTTTGCGTGTCCCAAACGGGGTCTTGATAATAACTAGTAGTTTGATGCTCGGGCAAGCTTTCAAACATCTCTTTTGTACTATAAGAACGATAGCCAAAAGATAGGGTAGTGCAATCATCACTCAAACTAACGCCATGGTGTGCTACCTTAGGTGGGATGTATAAAATATCACCTGGCTCAACATCGAATACTTGCTCTGATATAAACTCATTCATAATCCTAAGCGGCACATCTTTTAGATAATTATCTAAATGGCAGTTTTTAGTACTTAAACTCCAGCGACGTTTGCCACTACCTTGTAAAAGAAATACATCATAAAAATCAAAATGAGGACCGACACTACCACCTTTGGCGGCATACGAAATCATTACATCATCAAAGCGCCAGCGTGGAATGAAATCAAAATATGTGATTAAAGCCTCAATTTCAGGGATGAACCGATCGACACCTTGTACTAACAAAGTCCAATTATTTTCAGATAAGTCAGAAAAGCTATCTTCTGTAAATGGCCCCTCAGTTAATGACCATTGTTGATTGCTGATTGAGCCAGTAATAAGGCGCGATTCAAATTCCTCTTCTAAGGAGAGTCCAGCCAATTCATCAGGCGATATTGGTGAAATAAAATTAGGCAACGCCTGTTTAATTAGCAATGGTTTTTTTTGCCAATAATCAGCCAAAAACTCTTGCTTAGATATTTTTACAAAGTGTATCAAGATATTTTCATTATGAGAAAAATCATTTGTCAGATTTTATGAGTGCGCCAGGCGCTTTAAGAAATCCTCGCGTGAGCCGGCATTAATCCAGCCAGTAGTGATTGTCTTGCTGTTTTCATTATTAACTCGACCACGATGAATATGAGAAGGAGAGGCTGGAAAGATAACTAATTTACCACGCTCAGCTTTTTCATGGTGCTTTTGCCAGTGGAACTCAGTACCTGCTTCTTCCACAGAATCACAGTAGAGAATCCAAGCCAGTACTCGATTTCCAGGCTCTGTAACTTCATTGCTAATCGTCCAATCACAATGCCACTGATGAAAGCCTTCACCAGGCGCATAACGTTGTAGATTAAATATAGGCATTACAAATAGTTCTTGTTCTGGACAAACCTCACGAAATAGAGGTCGTTCTTGTAAATAGCGTTCAAGAGCAGCAGACACACCACGCACTATTAAGTCAGAAAGAGCGAACGATTCTGGATCAGAACGACTAAGCGCAACTAGACTGATATCAGTTGAAACTTTGGCCGGTTCTGCTTTGTTGCCACTAGAACCAAAAGCGATGCCAGGACGCTGTAGATCTTTGCGTTTTTCAAAGAATTCCATAACACCATCAGCAATAGCTTCGTATCCAGGATTTTGGTAACGACCGATTAATTGCATACTAAAGTGACAGATGCGTCGAGAATTCAGTGTTTTGAGTGCTATTAATCGTCATAATTTTTACCTTTATTTATATTGTTGTACTTCGCTCGATGATATGAGTATTAGACCCTAGTTTTATCCTGGTGTATTTACCATATGATCTGCAACGCCTTTAAATGATGATACAAGTGTCATCAATAGAAGCTCATCATTTGTAATCTGATCTTTTAGTGCTTGATTCATACACAATAGCCATTGATCTCGTTCAAGCACTGTAATAGCAAAAGGCATGTGCCTTGCTTTTAATTTTGGATGGCCATATTTTTCAATATAAAGAGAAGGTCCACCTAGCCAGCCTGACAAAAATAAAAACAATTTTTCTCTAGATATTTTTAATGATTTTGCATGCATACTGCGTAACTCAATTGTATCTGAGCGTTGATCCATAAGATCATAAAAGCGGTTAACCAGTTTTTTAACCGCTGATTCTCCACCCAGTTGCTCATATTGAGTCAGCATTGGTTAAAAGTTATTGGTGGTAGTTTGGTGCTTCTTTAGTGATTGATACATCATGTACGTGGGATTCAACCATACCAGCAGAAGTCACTTGCACAAATACAGCATCAGTACGCATTATCTCTAATGTTGGGCAACCAGTGTAACCCATAGAAGATCTAACACCGCCAACCATTTGATGAATGATCGGGCGAATAGAGCCTTTAAAGGCAACGCGACCCTCAATACCTTCAGGTACTAGCTTATCAGCTTTTGATTCAGATTGAAAATAACGATCAGAAGAGCCGTGCGCTTGATTCATAGCACCAATGGAGCCCATGCCTCGATAAGACTTATAAGAACGACCTTGGTAAAGTTCAACTTCTCCTGGTGACTCTTCTGTACCCGCTAGCATTGAGCCAAGCATGACGCAATATGCACCTGCAGAAAATGCTTTAGCAATGTCACCTGAATAGCGAATACCGCCATCAGCAATTAAAGGTACACCTGTGCCTTTTAGTGCATCAGCAACATCTGAAATAGCTGTTATTTGTGGAACGCCAACACCAGCAACAATACGCGTCGTGCAAATACTACCTGGACCAATACCTACTTTTACACAATCTGCGCCAGCCTTAACTAAGTCAAGTGCTGCAGCGCCAGTAGCGATATTACCGGCAATAATGTTTAAATTTGGATGTTTGGTTTTGGTTTTTTTAACACGATCAAGAACACCTTGAGAATGGCCGTGAGCAGTATCAATTACAATAACATCAACACCAGCATCAACTAGTGCATCAATACGCTCTCCGGTGCCAGTTGCAACACCAACTGCAGCACCAACACGTAATTGCTCTTGTTCATCTTTACAAGCATTTGGAAAATCGGTGGATTTTTGAATGTCACGAACGGTAATCATGCCCAAAAGAGTAAATTTATCATCGGTAATAATAACACGCTCAATACGGTGTTGTTGAAGAAGGGCGCGCACTTCTGTCATATTCGTTCCTTCTTTGACGGTTACAAGTTTTTCTTGCGGTGTCATTAGATTGGCAACAGTTTCATTTAAATGGGTTTCAAAACGAACATCACGAGCTGTAATCATACCAACAATGATTTTCCCTTCAACCACTGGTAATGCAGAAATTTTGTGTTGCTGCTGTAAGGCAAAAACATTTTTAACAGTAGCCCTGGAGTCAATAGTGATTGGATCACGAATAATGCCAGATTCATAGCGTTTAACTTTTCGAACCTCATCAGCTTGCTCTTTAACTGACATGTTTTTATGAATAATACCAAGCCCGCCTTCCTGAGCCATAGTAATAGCAAGTTTAGCCTCTGTTACTGTGTCCATTGCTGCAGAAATAATTGGCGTGTTTAAGGTGATATTTTTAGTGAGTTTGGTCACCATGCTAACTTCTTTAGGCATGATGGTTGAGTGAGCTGGTATTAATAAAACATCGTCAAATGTTAGTGCGGTTTTTAGTAAGTTCATTTAATATCTCCTGCGGTTGACAAATTTTGGAAAAATAAAACCAATTAAGATTCCAAAGAATAAGACAAAACTACCAGTAACAAACCAGTTTCTAGAACTAGATTCTTCTGAGGCGGTGTTGTTGTTTTTTAGTAAGCTAATTTCTGTTTTTAATTGTAAATTTGAAGTGATTAGCTTTTCATTAGAGTGCTCTAACTTTAAAGCATCTTTGTAAACCTGTTCAATATGCTCTTTTTCAGCATTGGATTTTCCAGTTTGAACAGATAGTTTAGTATTTTTAACCTTCAGTGCTTGTACTTCAGTTTCAAGTTCAGTTTTGCGTTTGGCAAGCCTAGTGATTAGCAATTTATTTGCACTGTAAGTTTGCTTGAGTTTTTCCAGCTGTACTCTTGCAGGCGGGTTGTTTGATAGATAGCGAGAAATAACCCAACCAGTTGAACCTTCAAACTTAACCTGAGTCCAACCATCTTCTGTTGCCTGCAATATGGAAAGTTTTGATCCTGATACTAAAGAACGTACAATATTATCGCCAAAGGTTTTTTCAGCTCTCATTGGAATGTCAACCTCATCAGTAATATAGACAAAAGATTGCGCACTTGCTAGTGAACTAAGTAGGAGTAATTGAATTAAAAAGTATTTAAATATCATGGTTATAAGCTAGAAATTTTTACCAATTGTTCATTAAGGTCTTTAATTGCACTTAAGGTTTCAGACAGTCTTTCACGCTCTACATTAACAATAACTTCTGGCGCACCTGAGACAAATTTTTCATTATTTAATTTGCCTTCAAACTGCATCTTTTGTTTTTCTAATTTTTCAATTTCTTTGTTAAGGCGAGCAATCTCTTGGTCTTTATCGATCAATCCTGCCAGTGGAATTAAAATTTTCATCTCTCCCACAAGTGCCATAGCTGATTCTGGTGCATCATCTATAGGATTGAGTTTTTCAATGTTATCCATTTTGGCCAGCACATTTAGGATATTTGCATTTTTTTGCAAATAAGCCTCATCATTGGCACTGAAGTTTTGCACAAAGCAAGGTAGTGGCTTAGAGGGTGGAATGTTCATTTCTCCACGAATTTTTCGAATACCGAGAATAAAAGTTTGCAGCCATTTAATTTCATCTTCTGAGTTTGTAGAGCTTAGTTTTTGATCAACCTCTGGATAAGATTGAGTCATTAAACTAGCACTGTCTTTACCGGTAATAACATTACACTGTTCAAAAATCTCTTCAGTGATGAATGGGATAATTGGATGCAGTAGGGTGATCATCTCATCAAGAACTTTGATTAAAGTTGCTTGCGTACCGGCTTTGGTTTTTTCATCCTGCAATAGTGGCTTAGATAGTTCTAAGTACCAATCGCAATAGTCATGCCAAACAAATTCATATAATTCTTGACTCATTAAGTCAAGACGATAGTCTTTTAGGTGCTTTTCTACGTTCTTTTTGGTATCTTGTAAGCGTGACAGAATCCATTTATCTGCAGTTGATAAATCAGCATTTGGATTGACAGTTTCACCCTCAAGTTTCATTAAAACAAAACGAGAGGCGTTCCAAAGTTTGTTACAGAAATTTCGATAGCCTTCAATACGCTTTAAATCGAATTTAATGTCACGTCCAAATGAAGCTAAAGCAGCAAAAGTAAATCTGAGCGCATCAGTACCAAAAGCAGGAATACCATCAGCAAATTCTTGCTCGGTTTGCTTCTTGATTTTTTTAGCCATTTTCGGCTGCATCATGCCTTGGGTGCGTTTTTCAAGTAGATCTTCTAAAGAGATACCATCGATTAGATCAATAGGGTCAAGTACATTGCCTTTGGATTTAGACATTTTCTGTCCTTGCCCATCTTTGATAAGACCGGTAATATAAATGTCTTTAAAAGGCACTTCACCTGTGAATTTCAAGCCAAACATAATCATTCTGGCTACCCAGAAAAAGATGATATCGAAGCCGGTTACTAAAACGTCAGTTGGATAGAAGCGTGCTAGATCAGGTGTTTTTTCAGGCCAACCTAAGGTTGAGAACGGCCACAATGCAGAGGAGAACCATGTATCAAGTACATCGTCATCTTGTCTGAGCTTAACGCCTTCACCAGCTTGTGCTTGAGCCTCTTCTTCAGAATTAGCAACAAAAATATTACCTTGGTCGTCATACCAAGCAGGAATGCGATGACCCCACCAAATTTGTCTAGAAATGCACCAATCCTGAATGCTATCCATCCAATTAAAATAAGTTTTATTCCAGTTTTCTGGAATAAAGCGAATATTGCCATTTTTTACAGCATCAATTGCAGGTTGCGCTAATGGCGCAATTTTTACAAACCATTGGTCTGTCATGTACGGCTCAATTACAGCATTGGTTCGATCACCACGAGGTACCATAAGTTTGTGTGGCTCGATTTTTTCTAATAAGCCTTGCTCATTTAAATCTTTGATCATTTGCTTTCTAGCGGCAAATCGATCCATGCCAATATAAGCACTATCAACCGTATCGTTAATTTCAGCATTATCAGTTAAGATGTTGATTACGTCTAAATTATGACGTTGGCCCATTTCATAGTCGTTAAAGTCATGGGCAGGGGTGATCTTTACACAACCTGTTCCAAATTCCATGTCAACATAATCATCGGCAATAATTTTGATTTTTCGATCTGTAAGTGGAAGATCAATGGTTTTTCCAATTAGATGGCTGTAGCGAGTATCTTCTGGATGAACGGCAACCGCACTATCACCAAGCATGGTTTCAGGGCGTGTAGTGGCAACTACTATAATTTCATTACTGTTGGTAATAGGATAGCGTATATGCCATAAAGAACCCTGTTCTTCAACACTGATTACTTCTAAATCAGATACAGCAGTATGTAGAACTGGATCCCAGTTAACTAGGCGTTTTCCACGATAAATTAAACCTTCTTGATGAAGCTGTACAAACACTTTTTTAACCGCGTCAGACAGGCCTTCATCCATAGTGAAACGCTCTTTCTCCCAATCAACTGATGAGCCAAGACGGCGCATTTGTGAAGTGATAGTGCCACCAGATTGTTCTTTCCAGTCCCAAATTTTTTCGATAAATTTTTCACGACCCACATCATGACGCGTAATATCTTGTGCGGCCAGTTGACGCTCAACCACCATTTGTGTTGCAATACCTGCATGATCCGTACCAGGTTGCCAAAGGGTTTGGTCACCCTTGCCACGATGATAGCGCGTAAGTACATCCATGATTGTATGCTGAAAAGCATGCCCCATGTGTAATGAGCCAGTAACATTTGGTGGCGGAAGCATAATGGAGTAGGCACTCTCACTGGTAGAATTTGCATCAGATGAGAATAGATTTTTATCTTCCCAAAGTGAGCGGTATTTCGCTTCAATTTGTTCAGGATTGTAGGTTTTTTCCATTAACTTATAAAGATGGATTAAACTTTGCAATTATACTATAAATGGATTAATAAATTGACCAATAAAATTTGGATAGTGTATTTGTTAAAATGCGCTAATAACTCGCTGTATTGCGGAATTACCAACGATTTAACAAGGCGAATGCGCCAGCATAATGGCGAAATTAAAGGTGGTGCAAAATACACGCGTGCAAATACGCCTTGTGAGTTGGTTTATCAAGAGCTGGCCACTGATCGATCAAATGCCTCTAAACGAGAATATGAAATTAAGCACATGGATAAAAGCGATAAATTGCTACTCATAAAATCAGCATCAACAACTTCGTGCTGATCAGGTTATCATTTAAAAATAATCAGGTGTTCTATTTAGTTTTTTGAAATAAAAAATAATTAAAACTCTGAATTGAGCCATTAGGGTGTGGATGTTTTTCATTAAGGGTTTTTATTAGGCTAAATTTATCGCCAAGTAAGTTGCAAATCTTTGTTTGATCATATTGAACAATGTTTAATTTTGAACACTCTTTAGGCCCATCTGGAGAAAAAGTAGCCAGCAAAAATAACCCATCTTTTTGAAGATATTGATCAAGTTTTTGCAGGTAAGTTTGTTGATCTTTTGGATCGGTTAGAAAATGAAAAACTGCACGGTCATGCCAAAGCTTAAAGGTAGAATCAGACTCAAAATCTAAAATATTTTCGTTATAAAGCGTGAGTTTGTCAGCTGATTTTTTAAGTCTGTGTTTTAGGGTTTCTAGCGCTATAGTTGATAACTCCAACAGTGAGATATTATTAAAACCTTTAGCTAGTAAATTATCAGCCAATATTGATACGCCACAGCCAATATCAATCATAGCGTCATCTTTTTGAATAGAATCTAAGATCCAATCAAGTGAGGTAGTGGAGTGGTTTTGATGCCAGCTGACCTTTGCATGATTTTTGGTGTTATAAACCTTATCCCAATGGGAGAATACGTTTGTCATGTTGAGCTAAGCTATAATAGAATAATTAAAATTATAAGCTAGAAATGATGAGAATTTTGCACACAATGTTACGAGTTGAAAATTTAGATAAGTCCATTGCTTTTTATACTAAAGTTTTGGGGATGACATTACTACGTCAAAAGGAATATTCCAAGGGTGAATTTACCTTAGCATTTTTAGGTTATGGCCCAGAGGCAACAAACCCAGCTTTGGAATTAACTTACAATTGGGGTAAGGCTAATTATGACATTGGCACGGGTTTTGGCCATATCGCCATTAATGTTGACGATGTTTATGAGGCTATTGAAAAAGCTAAAAAACAGGGTGCTACGGTTGTTAGGGAAGCTGGACCCATGAGTGCCGGAACAACCATTGTCGGCTTCTTAAAAGATCCGGATGGTTATGAGATAGAGCTACTTTCTAAAACGTTCGACTAAGACGGAGATAAATAATTCATATCTAAAGAAAATAACAAAGAGAATAAGAATTTAGTTAAGTGTAATTCTTGCGCCCTGATAGGGCATGGGCAATGGAAAAGGCAATTCCTTGTGCTATAAAATTATCAGTCATTGCCATTTTCTAGACAATGACTTTGTGAGTTGTTATTGAAGAATGCTAGAAAGGTTTTGCCTTAGCAAGAAAGTCTTTAAAAATATTTTAAGTTGTTTAGTCGTAATTTTTTCTGCCCGATAGAGCGTGGGCAATGGTGTTGATATCTGCATATTCTAGTTCACCACCAATGGGTATGCCGTGCGCAATACGCGTAATTTGCACGTTGAATTGCTTTGACATATTGCTAATATAATGCGCTGTTACTTCGCCTTCAACGGTGGCATTAGTAGCAAGAATAATTTCAGAGATATGGTCATCCGCAAGTTTTTGTTCTAATTCATCCAAACCAAGTTCACTAGCACCAATGCCGTCAATCGGTGATAAATATCCGCTTAAGACAAAGTATTTTCCTTTATAAGCACCACTTTGTTCAATAGCATGTATGTCTGTTGGGGTTTCAACAATGCAAAGTTGAGAGTTATCACGCATTGTATTGGCACAAATATTGCAAATATTTTTTTCACTTAACGTTCGACAAGAGTGGCAATGCTGAACGTGCTCCATTGCATCAACCAATGCTTTTGCAAGCTCAAATCCTCCGTTACGATTGCGCTCAAGTAAATGATAGACAAAGCGCTGTGCAGTCTTACTACCAACACCTGGTAGCGCACAAAAAGCCTTATTGAGTGATTCAATCATTGGTTCGCCTAAAAGGGTAAATTCATGCCGCCAGATAGGCTCATGCCACCTGTCACACCTTTCATTTTTGCCGCTGATGCATCAGAGATTTGCTTAGTGGCATCATTTATAGCAGTTAGAATTAAATCTTCTAGCATGTCTTTATCATCAATTACCATGTCATTAATTTTGATATTAGTTGCGAGATGCTCACCGTTAATAGTAATTTCAATTGCGCCACCAGCAGCTTTTCCAGTTGCATTTAACAGTTTAATTTCTGCTTGTGCTTTTTGCATATTATCTTGCATTTGCTGGGCTTTTTTCATCATTCCAGCCATTCCACCTTTAAACATAATTTATTCCTTGATTAGTGTTTGGTTATTTCTCTAATTGAGTTGATATCAACTTTTGCATTAAAAGTTTTCTCTAATTTTTGCACAATTTCATCACTCAAAAATTCTTGCTGAATGGTGGCCAAATATTGATTATGTGCCTGTGTTTCTTTTTGAGCAAGTGTTTGCTCTGTGAACGTATTTAAGTCAATAACCAGTGTTAGCTTTGGATATTGAGTTCTAAGACTTTCCAGTATGTTTTTCTGCACATGGTCGCTGAGTAAATTGGCAAATTGCTCATCTAATGTTAAGGTTAGTGTGTTGTTTTCTAATGAACTGAATAAAGTGTTTTTAACCAACATTTTGGCGCCACCTGAGAAATTAAGCGTTTGACTAAGCTTTTCCCATTCTTGTTGATTAGAAATTTTTGACGTACTGTCTGGCTGAAGTTTTTCTACTTCTCTAGGGCTTGTCTCTTCTTTTTCTATGGCCGGTGTCTTGTTGGTGTAATCGCTAGTAGGGCTATTAGGCTTGATTTTTAGAGTTTTTTTTTCCGCAGGAATTTGGCTTTTAATATCTGAATGAAATGCCAACATTCTGAGTAATGTCATCTCAAAGCCAATTTGTTCACTTGGCGCAAGTGCCATATCTTTAGTGCCATTAATCGACATTTGATAAAAAATATGTAAATCTTGATTAGAGATATTATCAGCCAATTCTTGAATATCAGACCCAGCTTCATCCTTGATAATTTGAGCTAAAGATATTTGATGAAATAACGAGCTTAAATCTTTAAGTGCATTGGTTAGATTTTCACCGCGATGAGATAAATCTTTGATAAATTCAATCACTGATTTAGCGTCTTGATTAAATAAATGTTTGGCCAAAGTGATAATATCATCATGATGCACAAGGCCAAGCATGGCCTTTATGTCTTTACTGGTTACTGTACCTTTGCCATAAGAGATAGATTGATCAAGCAAGCTAAGTGCATCACGCATCGAGCCGTTACCAAATCCAGCAATTTGACTCAGCGCAGGCTCTTCATAGGTTAATTTTTCAGCATCCATGATAAATTTCAGCTGACCTAAAATCTCCTCATGAGTAAGCTGTTGCAGAGTGAATTGCAAACAACGAGAAAGTACTGTTACTGGAAGTTTTTTTGGATCAGTCGTTGCCAATAAAAATTTAACATGCTCAGGTGGCTCTTCAAGTGTTTTAAGCAAGGCATTAAAACTTTCATTTGTGAGTTGATGAACCTCATCAATAATATAGATCTTATAGCGATTCTTAGTTGGCATGTATTGCGCATTCTCTAAAACATTGCGTATATCGTCTATTTTTCTATTTGTAGCTGCATCCATCTCAATCAAATCAATAGACTGACCTTTATCAATCTCAATACAAGTAGCACAAGTGCCACAAGGTATTGAACTAACGCCTGTCTCGCAATTAATAGATTTGGCAAAGATACGAGCAATGGTGGTTTTGCCCACACCGCGCGTACCAGTAAATAAAAACGCATGATGCAAGCTATTGGCATCAAGTGCATTGATAAGGGTTTTTTTGGCATGAGCTTGCCCAACTAATTCGCCAAACGTATGCGGGCGATATTTGCGTGCTAGGACTTGATAATGGTCACTCATACTAAAATTAATAATTTAAAAGTGGCAGTACTTAGAATAACATCCAACACATGAAAAAACTACTACCGTTGCTCCCTTCCGGGCCTGGCGGGGTTTGTAATCATTCATTGTAGGCGCACCCTAAGTACCACCAAGATTTATTTTACGCGAAATAAATGATTAGGTTTTTGATAAAAAAAGATAACATCTTGAAGCTCCCCCACTTGACTGGACACCAAACTAATATTTTACGCATTATTTTTCTGTATCAATAATCTTTTTTGAGGTTTGCACCCAAGGTCAGGCTACGAAGGAGCAAAGCCCCAACTTGGAACTTGTTCCAAGCCCTAACTTAAGCCTTAAAGGCTTAAGTTAAGTTAGGGAATATTGTTGCGATAAAACCTCTTTTCATAATCATTAGGCGAGTAATAATCAATCGTTGAATGTCGCCTAATTTTGTTATAAAACACTTCAATATATTCAAAGATAGCACTGCTTGCTTGTTTCCTAGTTTGATAAATTTTCTGATTGATTAACTCTGTTTTTAGGGTGTTAAAAAAACTCTCAGCGACTGCGTTATCATGGCATTCACCTTTTCTGCTCATGCTTTGGGTGATGTTATTTGCTTTGAATAACTTAAGGTATTCATAAGCTCTGTAGGTTGAGCCTTGGTCAGAGTGTAGTAGCACTTTTTGTTGTTTTGGTTTGTTTTTGATTGCCATTGATAATGCGTCAATGATTAATTTTGTATTGTTGTTCTGATTCATTGACCAGCCAACAACTCTACGAGAATACAAATCAATCACAGTGGCTAAATACAG
>FXLX01000015.1:0-37100 GCA_900180385.1 uncultured Candidatus Thioglobus sp.
ACGACCTTCTTTTATTATTTCTTCAAAAGTTTCAAGGCGATAGTCTTTCCACTCCTTGCTTTCTCTATCAGAATTACTGGAAAGGATATTATGTGCTTCATCTACGATTATGTGTAAAGATTTAGATTTGTCAACATTATTTTTTTTATGTTCTTCATATAGCCTTTTAACAACTACTAACGGTAATGTTTTCTTAATCTCTACTTCATCTATGTCTTTAAAATTTATTACTGCTACATTATTCTTGCCAAATATATCTTGGGTGCTTTCTGTTGTGTTTAATATTTTTTCTATGTAATGTTGCTTACTTATTAATTTATTTATTGCTGGTGAAATATGTTCATTTTGAGCTTTATCATTGTAAATATCAAAAATCAATTGCAAATATAAGAAATGAATAAGTTTCGATATCGCATTCAAAGGAAAATTATAATTATCAATTAGTTTATATATAGGTAATTTTTTAATATCGCTCTCTGTAATTGTGTAATTAGTGCCGATAAAGCAACTGTGTGTGTTTTGCCATTCAGGTCTTAAATTTTGCTCTTCAGTATCTAAAATAATTTGTACATAATCAAATAATGTATACGCCTTATCTTTTAGGGTCATTAACAATATTTTTATCAGTTGTTTTTTAAGTATATTCTTGAAATAATCGATAGGGTCACCAGATTCGGCTATTTTTTTATAAAACTTAATAGTTCTTGATATAAAAGGTTTTTGGGTTTTTTCAGTAGCATCTGCAAAGATAGATATTAACTCAACATTGACTAAATCTTTTTCGCTTAATGGAATTCTATCTCCTTGGTTGTAAGTATTTAAAGAATATATTGCTTTATTTTTATTGTCAATAATCGCATCTTCAATATATTCACCGTTAAAATCAATAACTATAAATTTAGCGTTATTTATAAATTTTTCATTATTTTTGTATTCTTTAAACAATTGGCGATATATCTTTGCCAAAGTGTAAGACTTGCCGCTACCGGTATTGCCAAAAATTCCAATATGACTGGCAAATAATTTATTAATTCCTAGCGATATATCGACCCCGTCATCAAACTCTAACTGCCCAATTTTTATTGGTTTATCTTTACTATCTACAAATTGATGAATGTTATTAAATTCTTCTTTGGTAATTAAAAAACAAGTATTCTCTATTAGAGGTAATTCTTTAATGCCTCTTTCAAATTTTCCGTTCTCTAAATATCCTAAAATTTTAATATTTAGAATCCTGTTAATTTTGTCTTTATTATTTGTGTAATTCTTTTGGCTATTATCTTTATTTTCCTTAATTAATTCACCTTCAATTTTTCCGATAATTTCTTCAAAGTCTTTTTTAATTTTTACATACCCGCCAACGGATATATTTTGAATAATATCGCCTTTATATAAAATAGATGAGGTATTTTTTCCTGTATCAATTCTAACCTTTACTGCCTGACCAATAACTTCGATAACACTACCAACTCTAAAAATTGAATTATCTGCAATATAGTTTTCTGTAGTAATTCTATTCGCCATTTTCCTGTTGATTAATTTCAGTATTATTTTGTGATTTTTGATCCTTTTTATTAAGATACTCAAAAAATAAATTATTTACCTCTTTAAAATCATATTTCTTTTCAGTGAGTAGGTAAATGTTACTATTTTTAGCCTCATTTTTTAACTCTTCATAAATTTCACTATCCTTATCATGCGCGAATATATAGATAATGCTTGTTGGGTTGGTATTTGCTACTCTTAGCGTTAGTTCTCTAATATGCTCATCTGCAAAAGAAAATCCCATAACAAATAAAACACTGTTTTCTTTTTCTAGTTCGTTGTTATATATTCTTAGTAAATCATAATGAGTTTCATTTAAAACCGTGTCTTCAAATTTCTTTTTTGATGGATTGACAATCATTAGTTTGTCATAGTTTTCTTTAAATTTATCATCAGGGGATTTTTCTATTTCTTTTATTAATCTAAGATCTTTATCTAATTCTATATTTTCACCTTCTGCATACCAAGAAACAGAGCCGTGCAATTTAATGACATTGAATACTGGTATTTCCGAAGTATTTTCATAATGAAGACTGGTCTTATAATAAGATTTCTTAAAATTACCTATGCTGTATTTAGGATTAAATCTTCCATGAAATCCATCATTAAACTCAACACCTGTTTCTTCCAGGGCAATCTCTGAAAAAATGTCAACATTAGTAGTAAATATATTTACTTGTTTTGAGAGTAGGGAAGACTCCCTCTGTAAAATTAATGCATTAATAGTTTTATAAAATTCCTTATATTGCTTTAATACATCTCGACACTCTTGTGAGCGTAAAAAATCTATTTCTAATAATTCTCTGTTATTCAATATTGACTTATCAAAATATTCTCTCTTGATCTCTACTACCTCTTCATCTGAATTTTCTGACTCTTCAGCCTTTGACAATCTCTTTTCAATATCAGTTAGTGTTTCAAAAAACGGCATAGAAATACCAGATCCAACAAGGAAATTTATATTGGCACTCGCTA
Source organism: uncultured Candidatus Thioglobus sp. (assembly GCA_900180385.1). Classification (GTDB taxonomy): domain Bacteria; phylum Pseudomonadota; class Gammaproteobacteria; order PS1; family Pseudothioglobaceae; genus Thioglobus_A. The sequence goes on from FXLX01000015.1 coordinate 2,521, forward strand.
TACTTTTCTTTATTTTTTGATTATTATTCATTTTATGAATTATATCATTTTGGTTGAGTAACAAAACTAGCCTATCCTCAATATTTTAATAAAAAAAGCACTTTAAGCAAGTTACCTTAGAAGTTGTATTGCCTTTATGATTAAGAGCAGAAGCTATTCTGCTTTTTCATGAGTTTGGCGTAATAAAAACCATCAAAATTAGGACTTGGAAGTTGTTGCTTACCAATAACTGTTTTTACACCCCAATCTAAGTCAATTTTAATTTCTCTAGCATCGTCATGACTGTAAAGAAAGTCAGCGATTTGAAATTCGTTTTCAACTTTCAAAATAGAGCAGGTGGCATAAAGTAGCGTGCCGCCAGGTTTTAGCATTTGCCACAAATTGTCCAAAATTTTAGATTGCAGTTCAACCAAGGCGGTAATGTCTTTAGGCTTTCGTAAAAGTTTAATATCAGGATGACGCCTAATGACGCCGGTGGCCGAACAGGGTGCATCAAGCAAAATTTTATCAAACAATTTTCCATCCCACCAATCTTGCGCTTGGCCATCACCACAGATAATTTCAATATTATTAATATTAAAGCGATTGGCATTTTGTGCAACGCGCTCGAGTCGATCTGCATCACTGTCTAATGCAATAATTGTTGCTTCTGGCGCTAGTTCGGATAAGTGTGTGGTTTTTCCACCTGGGGCAGAACAAGCATCAAGAATTAAATCTGTATTTTTAGGATTTAACAAGGGTGCAGATAATTGCGGGGAAGCATCCTGAACATAGCATGAGCCAATGTCAAAATTGGGTAAATCATACACACTCACGGGCTTGTCCAATACTAAAGCTTGTGGCGCAACTTCGAGTGTTTGACTGGCAATATTCACTTCACTAAGTTGAGTTTGATAATCTGCTGCTGAATATCTTGGATGTACACGGATAGTCATTGGCGCCTGAATGTTGTTTTGCTTTAGAATTTGCCCAAAATCATTCGGATAGTTTTGCTTGATTTTTTTAACCAGCCAGGTTGGGTGTGAATAATGCGTTTGTGCTAATAGCTTTTCTTTGTTGCGATCAATTTGTCTGAGGATGGCATTCACCAAGCCTTTTGCCCAGCTTTTATCAATATCAACTGTCACATTGACGGTTTCAAATACACTAGCGTGGGTAGCAACATTGGAGTATAAAATTTGATAAGCACCTAACAACATCAGACAATGAATGTCCAAATCCTGCTTTTTTAAGGAATGATCAAGCAGTTTGCTAACAATATCATTGAGCTGATGATAAAAACGAATAGTGCCAAATACTAAGGATTTGACTAAGGCGTTATCCTGCTGAGGATAGACAAAGTTGGAAAGTGATTTTTTATCAAGAACAACCGAACAAATTGCATCAAGTGCAATAATGCGTGGATTATTTTCCAAGTGTTGATTGTATTTCTGCTAGTAGTTTTTTAGCAGGCATGTATCCAGGAATATGTCTGCCATTTTCTAAGAAAATGGCAGGTGTGCCATTGACACCAAGCTGCTCAGAAATAGCTAATTGTTCGGCCACTGGGTTGTCACAAGCAGTAACATTAGGTAGTTTTTTGGTTTTTTTGTAGTCATTCATGGCTTGCACTCTGTCCTCAGCACACCATATTTTTTCCATTTTTCCTTGAGCGGCTGGGTGCAAACTTGCTAGTGGTGCAGCTAGGTATTTAACTGTAATTCCGAGTGCATTCATGTTGTCCATTTCGAAGTGTAATTTCCTGCAAAATGGACAATCTACATCGGTAAAAACATGCACAACGTGTTTTTCGTTGTCAGCCTTGAAGATGATTTTATCTTTTTCTTTAATACCAGCTAGAAGTGATTTTTTAAACGCCGATACTTTATCGCTACCGCGCATTCTGCTACGACTTAATAAATCAATAACATCACCCTGAATTAAATAACGACCGTTTTCTGAAACATAAAATGCCTCAATTGGGTTTTTATTGATAACCTCATATACACCTTTAAAATCGGTTTTGCTAATATCTTCAATGCTAATACCTTGAAAAATCGGACTAAGGCTTTTGACAATGTCATTTTTGTCCGCCATAATCGTTGTAGAAATTAGTAGTGAGGTCAGCAGTATTTTTTTAAACATAGGATTGATTAATATAAGTAGATGATAAAATTATACGCATTTCACAAATATGAGTTGCAAATAATATGAAATTTAGAGTCGAGCAAGTAATTAACAGCCAAACCTTAGTGGTATTTGATCAAACCTTAGAATTTAACCAGCTTAAATTTGAACAAAAACAGATAAAAATTGGCGTTAAAGATACAATATTAAACGCAAAGATGATTCAGAAACTCGCTTTGAGCTTGTCCCAAACAGCTAATAAATTTGATATTAGTGATTTATTTATACCAGTGCTTGAGATTGATAGATTTGTTCAAATTATGACACAAGCCATAGCTAATGATAATTATCAAGTGCAAAAAATCAACCTAGATGCGCCAAAAGACAAATCTTTGCAGTCTATTTGTTTTGATTCTGGTAGTCAAATTGATATTGATAAAGCGCTAGCAATTGCAGATGGTATGGCACTTTCTCGTCATTTGGGCGATCTTCCTTCAAACATTTGCACACCTTCATATTTGGCACAAACTGCGCAAGATTTAGCCAAAGAGTTTGGTCTAGACTGTGAAGTGCTTGAAGAGTCAGACATGTCTGCACTTGGTATGGGTTCGTTATTATCTGTTTCTAAAGGCTCTATTGAGCCGCCAAAATTAATCAGCTTAAGTTATCAAGGCAATGGTGATGCCAAGCCGATTGTTATTATCGGTAAGGGTGTAACCTTTGATAGTGGTGGTATTTCTTTGAAACCTAGTGCTGGCATGGATGAAATGAAATATGATATGTGCGGTGCTGCTTCAGTATTGGGTACGATGCGTGCTATTGCACAGATGCAACCAAAAATTAACTTAACCATTGTTGTGCCAACAGTTGAAAATATGCCAGCGCATAATGCTTCAAAACCAGGTGATGTGGTAACCAGTATGTCTGGCCAAACTATTGAAATTTTAAATACCGATGCAGAAGGGCGTTTGATTTTGTGCGATGCGCTAACTTATGTTGAAAAGTTTAATCCTGAAGTGGTGATTGATACAGCAACATTAACAGGTGCTGTAATTGTTGCGCTTGGAAAGCATCATTGTGGTTTGATGGCAAATGATCAAGATCTAGCTGATGATTTAATTGCTGCAGGAAAAACCTCCCTAGATACTACTTGGCAATTGCCAATTGACGAGGAGTACGATGAATTGTTAAAGTCAAATTTTGCTGATATGGGTAATATTGGTGGACGTGAAGCAGGCTCAGTGACCGCCGCTTGTTTCTTGGCAAGATATGCTAAAGATTATCGCTGGGCACATCTAGATATTGCTGGAACAGCTTGGGTAAGTGGCGCCAAAAAAGGCGCAACCGGCCGTCCTGTGCCATTATTAACCCAATATATTTTGGATAAAATTTAAGGAATCTATGTCAAGTTTTGAAAATGTAACGGTTATAAAAGAAGCGAATATTTATTTTGATGGCAAGGTGGCTAGCCGCGTTGTTCAGTTTGCAGATGGCTCGAACAAAACACTAGGTATTATGATGCCTGGTGATTATGAGTTTGGTACTGATGATAATGAGCTAATGGAGATTCAAGCGGGTGAGATGGATGTGCTTTTACCTGGCGAAAGTGAATGGCAAACTTTTGCCAAGGGTAGTTCATTTGAAGTAGCGAAAGATTCTAGCTTTAAATTAAAGGTTAAAAAGGTAACAGATTACTGCTGTTCTTACTGGTAGCTAGCCTCTTTATCTAGCCAAATGCCTAAGCCTTGTGCGCAGATTTCTAAATCACCCTTAAACAACTTCGTTTGCTGCGCTTTATTAAGCATTACGCCGTGTTTTGTGGATATATTAAGCAGATAGTTAAGTAACGATTCTTTAATGGCTTTATGGCGATTTTCATCAGTTTGATGAGCTTTGGCAATATCTACAAAGCCATTAATATGCTGTATGAGCATATTGGCCGATTCTTGGTTAAACTCAATTTGATTAAAATGGGTTAAGTAAGCAACTTTAGGATTAAGCGACATTAGCTTATGAACTGTTGCAATCCAAGCTTGCGGATCAAATTGGATAGGTGTTGTTGGTGGAAAAATTAAACAACCTTGATCAGTATCAAACTCACGATAGCTAACGCCTAATGTATCACCAGAAAATATTCCTTGAGAGGTTTCATCCCAAATACACAGATGATGCCTGGCATGCCCAGGTGTATCGATAAATTTAAGAATTCTTCCGCCCAAATCAAGTGTGTCACCTTCTTGCTTGATAATAACTTTATCTTTAGGTGCGGGAATTAAATCGCCTAAAAATTGTTTAAAGAATAACTCGCCATACACACCAATAACACCAGCGCGTAATTTTGAAGGATCGATCAAATGCTGTGCACCTCGTTCATGTACATGGATACTAGCACTTGGCAGATGCTTTAGTAGTTCACCTGCACCACCCGCATGATCCAAATGAATATGGGTGAGAATAATATAATCAACCGATTCTCGGCTAATATTTTTAGCCTCTAAAGTTGCTAGCAGGGTGGGTACAGATAAATAACAACCAGTGTCAATAAAAGCAGCTCGGTTATTATTCTCTATTAAGTAAGCAGCGACAAAATCTTGTCGCATATGCTGCGTGTCAATGCAAGTAATGCCGAATTCTAGGTTGTGGTAAATGGGCTTCATGTATTATTATTTAGATTGATTTGGTTATTTTAGAGCAAAAAAAACCGCCCAAATGGGCGGTTTTTAACTGATTCAGTTGCTGGTTTAGAAGTCGCCTTCTGCGCCACCCCTTTGAATCGCTGTGATAACACGCTTAACTTCTCGCGCTTTCTCTAATAAGAAGTTTGGAAGAGGTGTGCCACCATAAATCATTGCATTCATGTCAAGTGTGTACAACCATCTTTGACCTTCTTTGTCTTCGATTAGAGCCAAGCGACAAGGTAAGTATGCAGAAAATGCATCTGAATGATCAACCATTGTCATTGCAATACGTGGAGAGCAGTACTGATATATTTTAAGGAATCTTTGTTTCTCACCAGTTTGTAATTCAACCATTTCTGATAATGGCAACATGCCTACAGAGCGAATACCTTCAGCAGTTGCAATACTTTCCATTGCTTCTTCAACATCTTCATTTGAAACATCGTCGGCAACTTTAACACGAACAATAGAGGCCATGGTGATGTCACCCGTATCTAATAATTTATTTGTCATTGGCATATAAACTTTTGCCATTGAATCTGGGTGTAATGTTGGAGAAATTATTTCATTAATTACCTTTCCAGTTACACCATTGTATTTAACTTGCAGTGATACGCCGTAATAAACAGCGATTGCACCAATAATCATTAACACCCATTTGACTAAATTAATAACTCCACCCATTTTTCTCTCCCTTTTTTTAAAATTTAATAAATTGTTACGAATTCAAGATTTTAGCACCATAATTAACCATAAGGGTGGGAATATTTACCTAAACAACACTTAGTCTATTAAAAGTGATATTGTTTAAATTGGTAAGGTGATTTATTTATCAGTGTTACTTTAAAGATTCACTGAATTATAATACTTACTCATGAAGTCAGTTATTTTAATTAATGGAAAAAAACAAAGCAAACTAAGCGTGTTTAATCGCTTGGTTCAGTTTGGTGACGGTTTGTTTGAAACTTGCATGGTAAAGGATGGCAAGTTGATTTTGGCGCAGCAGCATTTTGCGCGATTGGACAAAGGTTCGCAACGACTGCACATCAATCCAATTAAACAATCGGTGTGGTTAAAAGATATCGCTAAAGCAGTTTCATTGTCTAAATTAAATCATGCCGTGGTGAAGATTATTCTTTCTCGTGGAGAGACTAGTCGCGGCTACGGCTTTGATAGAAATATTAAGCCAACTCGTATTGTGATTGTTTCTGAAATGCCAGATTTGGCGAGCAACTATTCCTTAGGTTTGTGCGCTAGTGGTTATGCAACGAATCAATTACTGGCTGAAATAAAGCATTGCAATCGATTAGAGCAAATATTGGCGCGTACTAATCTAAACACACAAGAATGCCTGATGCTTGATCCACAAGGTCAAGTTATTTCAGTTAGTCAAGGTAACGTATTTGCGTTTAAAAATGGCGTACTTTTAACGCCAAGTTTAGATGTGTGTGGCATTGAAGGTACAAGACGGCAGGCTGTGATCGGTTTGGCCAAAAAATTAAATATCTCAGTAGAAGTGTGCAGTTTGAGTATGGAAGAATTACTCAGCTGTGATGAAATTTTTATCACCAATAGTGTAATCGGCATTAAGCCAGTTCATCAGGTTAATGAGCAAAATTTTAGCCAACATAGTTTGACTGAAAAGCTCTCAAATAATTTTGATAAATACCTTTCTAAACGAAAAAATTCAATACCTTTAAGACTTAAAAAAGGCTTTGTAAAGTTTGGGCTGTTATTGACACTTAGTTTAATGCTGGCTTGGTCATTTTGGGCGAATAATATCAATACCGTTAAAGCCACTATTTATGAACTACCTAAAGGTGCAACGATTTATTCAACTGCAAATGATCTTAAACGTTACGGCTTGGTTAATTCGAGTTTATTTGTACTTTGGTCGGCAAAATTATCAGGTGCAGATGCGCAATTAAAATCAGGCTATTATGATGTAAGCCCTGAAATGGGTGTCTGGCAGTTGCTTAAAGATTTTTCAACAGCTAATGTGGCGACTCGAAATATTAGTTTAATCGAAGGTAGGACGGTGCGTGAATATTATCAACTGCTTAGCAATAATAAGGCCTTGACAAATAAATATTCGCTTGACAAAACATTGGAGAATTCAATCGCTGAAGTGCCTTATGAGGCTAGTTTTTGGCCAGATACTTATCAAATTAATTATGGCGATAGTGTTGTTAGTGTTCTGGATAGGGCGCATGTTATTCTGCAAGAAAAACTTGATAGTGCTTGGAAAGGTAGAGTTAAAAATCATCCATTATCTAGCGCTAATCAGGCGCTGATTTTGGCCTCCTTGATTGAGCGAGAAACGGCAAATAGTGCTGAAAAATCTAAGATCTCCGGTGTGTTTATTAATCGACTGAAAAAGAATATGCGCTTGCAAACCGATCCAACGGTGGTGTACGCTTTAGGTGATGCTTATACAGGCAAACTGAGTAAGAAAGATCTTTGGGTTAAAAGCCCTTATAATACTTATCGAAACAAGGGTTTGCCGCCCGGACCTATTGGATCAGTGGGGCAAGATTCTTTAACCGCTGCTATGCATCCTTTAAAAACAGAATATCTATTTTTTGTAGCTAAGAAAGATGGGTCTCACGCATTTGCAAAAACTTACAAACAACATTTAATCAACATCAAGAAGCATCTAAAATAAAACCCATGAAAAAAGGAAAATTTATCACTATTGATGGCGTTGAAGGGGCGGGAAAAAGTACACAAATAAGTTTTATTTGTGATTATTTACAAGCTAAAGGTATTAACGTTATTTTAACTCGAGAGCCTGGTGGAACAGATTTAGGCGAGAAAATTCGTGAGTTATTGCTCAGTACCAAAACTAAATCCATGCATAGTGATAGTGAATTATTACTAATGTTTGCTGCTAGAAATGAGCACATTCATGAAAAAATTATCCCTGCACTTGAGCGTGGTGGTTGGGTGCTGAGTGATCGTTTTACCGATGCTTCTTATGCTTATCAAGGTGGTGGTCGTGGGCTTGATGTTGAGCGTATTGAGCAATTAGAGCAGTGGGTATTGCAAGACTTTACACCTGATATGACATTATTACTAGATATCCCTGTAGAACAAGGTATGTCACGCGTGGAATCAAGGGGTAAAAAAGATCGGATCGAACTTGAGGCGATGGATTTCTTTAAGCGTGTACGACAGGCTTACATTGCTAGATCGAAAAAATACCCAGAGCGCATTAAGCTGATTGACTCCTCCAAGACAAAAGAGCATACCAGTGTTCAAATTGAGCAAATTTTAGCAAGCTTATGAATCTTCCCTGGCACAATCAAGCACTCTCAAAACTGCAAAAGATGGTTGATTTAAATCATTTGCCACATGCGTTGCTAATTACTGGTGTTGAGAAAATTGGAAAGTTTGAGTTAATGCAACAGCTGGTTGGTCTATTGCTTAAGGATGATTCAATCATTCGACGAGATAACATCCTTGAAGAGCTTGATCATCCAGTATTGATTAGGCGCTCTAATTACACCAATATGATTTATTGTCGTGCAGGTGAAATTAATGAAAAAACCAGAAATCGCTCTAAAGATATCCGCATCGATCAAATTCGTGCATTTTGCGAGGCTTTAAATAAAACCGCCGATGACTTACAAATTGGCGTTATTTTTTATGGCGATCAGATGAATATTAGTGCTGCCAATAGCTTGCTAAAAACATTGGAAGAACCAAGAGAAAATACACTGATTATTATTCTAGCGCATAATGTTCAAAATTTGCCAACAACGATTGTATCTCGTTGTCAGAATATTCACATTGCACCTAGTTATAGCGAACAGACACAGCAATGGCTAATAAGTCAGTTAAGTGAGACTCAAAATGCTGACTTTGATGTGGCGCAATTACTTGAAAATACACATGGTGTGCCTTTTAAAGTATTGAGTGAATTATCTGATGGCGGTTTTATTGCTTATCAGGCATATCAAAACCAACTACTTAGTATTGCTACACATCCATTGATGATCAATCAAATCAGTGAATTTGAAGGTAACGAGTTGGAGGTATTAGCTTGTTTACAGAATCTAATTATTGAAGCTATTAGACTTAAAACAACAAAAGAAGAGGGTGGCCTAGTAGAGCTCAATCAAGTGATTGTCAATGTGAAATCAGATTTTTTATTTCAATTATTGGATGATGTTCAACGAGCCATTAGACTGTCAAAAACCAGTGTCAACCTCAAATTATTATTGGATAATATCTTGATCGTGTGGTCACATATTACCCATTTAAAAGAGTATCCACAAATTAGCGCAAATTATTAGGAGCAAGTATGAGTCAATCAGATATTTTATTCGAACAAGCAAAAAAAGTTATTCCAGGTGGGGTTAACTCGCCCGTTCGTGCCTTTAATGGTGTTGGTGGAAATCCGATCTTTTTTACCAAAGGCGAAGGTGCTTATTTATTTGATGCAGATGATAAAAAATACATTGATTATGTTGCTTCATGGGGCCCGATGATTCTTGGTCATGCTAATCAAGATGTGGTCAATGCCGTTAAAGCTACGTTAGAAAATGGATTAGGATTTGGTGCACCAACGCAAATCGAGACCACACTGGCTGAAAAAGTGTGTGAATTGGTACCCTCTATTGAAATGGTGCGTATGGTTAGCTCTGGTACAGAAGCTACCATGAGTGCGATTCGTCTTGCTCGTGGACACACTGGCAGAGATAAAATCATTAAATTTGAGGGTTGTTATCATGGCCACTCTGATTCTTTATTGGTTAAAGCAGGGTCAGGTGCATTGACACTTGGCGTACCAACCTCACCAGGCGTGCCAGCTGATTTTGCCAAGCATACACTCACCCTAGAATACAACAATATCGCTCAGGTTCGTCAAACTTTAAGTGAAGTTGGTGATGAAGTGGCTTGTATTATTGTTGAGCCAGTAGCTGGCAACATGAATTGCATTCCACCCATTGATGGATTTTTACAAGGCTTGCGCGAAGTTTGTGACGAACACGGTGTGATTTTAATTTTTGATGAAGTGATGACGGGATTCCGCGTAGCACTTGGTGGTGCTCAAGAGGTTTATGGCGTTAAGCCTGATTTAACGACACTGGGCAAAGTTATTGGTGGTGGTTTGCCGGTGGGTGCTTTTGGCGGTAAGCGTGAGATTATGTCGTCAATTGCACCATTAGGCCCTGTATATCAAGCTGGCACATTGTCAGGTAACCCTATGTCTATGTCAGCAGGTTTGGCGATGCTTGAAGCATTATCTGCAGACAAAGACTTCTACAAAACGCTAGGCGCAAAGGTAAAAACTTTGATTGACGGAATCCTGGCCAAAGCAAAAGAAAACAACATTGGCATGACGGCGAATGTTGTGGGCGGCATGTTTGGTCTTTTCTTTACCGATTCTACAGCGGTAACAAATTTTCATGAAACCTCTCAATGTGACGTTGATCGATTTAAAAAGTTTTATCACTTAATGTTGGAAGAAGGTATTTATATGGCACCTTCTGCCTATGAAGCAGGCTTTGTTTCTAGTGCACATTCTAACGAAGATATTCAAGCCACTATTGATGCAACTGCGCGTGTATTTGAAAAACTGTAATTAAGGAGTTATAATGGCATTGGCAATTTTTGATTTGGATAAAACGCTAATTAACGGCGACAGTGATTTCCTCTGGGGTGAGTTTCTCAGCGATATTGGTGCGGTAGATAAAAATAGCTATCAAACTAAAAACCAATATTTTTTCGATCAATATGCACTCGGAAAATTAAATATTAATGAATATTTAGAATTTTGTCTAGAGCCACTATCCAAAAACAGTCAGGCTACTTTGGATGAGTGGCATAAGCAATTTATGCGCGAAAAAATTGATGCAATATTATTGCCAAAAGCACAGGCTGCAATTGATGAACATAAAGCTAAGGGCGATACGATATTGGTGATTACTGCGACCAACAGTTTTGTTACTGCGCCGATTGTAAAGCGTTATGGTATTGAGAATTTATTAGCAACCAATCCAGAAGTTAAAGATGGAGAGTTTACTGGCAAAGTGGCAGGCGAGCCGTGTTTCCAAAAAGGAAAAATTATACATTTGAATCGTTGGCTTGAACAAACTGGAGAGAGTATGTCTGGCGCTTATTTTTATTCCGATTCACATAATGATTTACCTATGCTAGAGTTGGTTGATAACCCAGTTGTGGTGCATGGCGATGATAAGCTTCTTAAGATCGCCAAAGAGCGTAATTGGCTAAGTTTAGACTGGCGTTAATGCATTTCCTTTGGACAATAAAAAACCTCCTTTCGGAGGTTTTTTATTGGCTACTCTTCTAGAGGTCTAACAAAGACAAAGTAAAAATTACATATATAAGTGGTGATCGCCTGAAGCCGCTTCATCAAAGTACATAGCTGCACCAGCAAATTCAACGCCATCGATAAAGTCCGCTTTATCGTAGCCAAATAAATCAACTGTCATGTCACAAGCAATGAATTTAACATCAAACTCTTGACACATAGAGCGCAATTCTTCCATTTTAGCAACACCATGTTTAGCCATAGTTTTTTTCATTAAATAAGTTGCTAACCACTCAGTACCAGGAATTTGCCAAAAAAGATTAGGCAGTTTAGGGCCAAAATCAATTTTTTGTAACCACTTAGGGCCAAATGGTAGCTTCATCGGCATAGAAGGGTTTCCAATTGGAGAAACTCTAAGCTTTGAAGTATCTTTTAATAAAAGATTTAAACCGTAAAAAGTAAAGAAGATAGTTACTTCTTTATCCATTGCAACGCCAGTAGAAGCAATAATGAAAGGCGGGAATGCCCAATCAAAAGTGCCTTTAGTGGCGATGATAGTCATCTTATTGTTTTCTTTGGCTGTCATAGTTATTCCCCTTTGAAGCGATTATGAATTAAACTTTTTCAATTGTGAAGATGTACTTTCCGCTATCTTCAGTTGTAGAAATAAGCTTGTTACCAGTTTGGTTACAAAAAGCCTCAATATCTTTTACTGAGCCAGCATCTGTAGAAATTACGTCTAAGATTTTGCCTACATCCATTTTTGATAGTGCTTTCTTAGTTTTTAAAATTGGTAATGGGCAGTTTAAGCCTGATGCATCTAAAGTTTCGTCAGCCATTGTGGACTCCTTTGTATATTGAAATTAATTAATTAATCCTATCTTTTAATAAGACAAGTATGGCCATTTTAGTCGCACGAAGGGTAAGAGTCAAATATAATAAACTCATGATTAAGTTTTTACTATTACTATTACTGAGTTTTAATCTCAATGCACTTAAGGTTCTTGATCTGACTTTAGGTGAATCGCTACAAGAGCAAAAACATGGCAATGAATTTTTACAAATTATTTGGGATACTGATTCCGTTATTGCCGATATTGAAGCGCAAGTTTATTTAAAGACATTGGGGCATGAGTTGGTTCGATACAGTGAAAATCCTGAAAAACATTTTGGATTTTTTCTATTAAATGATGACAGTATCAATGCCTTTGCAGGCTCTTATGGTTATATTGGCGTGCACACAGGTATGTTGCTACGCTCTGATTCTGAAGCTGAATTGGCGGGTGTTTTGTCACATGAAATCTCTCATGTCACTCAAAATCACTTAGCGCGTTTTAGTGACAAAACCAACAAGCAAACTTATATTATGGTGGTAGGTATGTTGGCTGCTGCTTTAGTGGAAAGTACAGAGGCTTCACAGGCTATTGCCACTTCTACCATAGCTGCAACTGCTCAGCAAAACATTAACTTTACTCGTGAGCATGAATGGGAGGCAGACCGCATTGGCACCAATATGCTGATTAAATCAGGATTTGATCCAAAAGGCATGGCGCACTTTTTTGAAAAATTAAAAGACAGTGCTGATGCTCAAGAGTTTCTGCGCTCTCATCCATTGAGTATTAACCGTATTTCTGATTCTATGCAACGATCAAGCCGAATAGAGGGTGATCATCGAGAAGATTCATTCACTTATAAAACAGTTAAGGCGCGCTTGTATTATCATCAGCATAAGCGTATTAAGCTTGAAAAAGATAAAAATTTAGCCGTGTATATGCAAGCTTATGATGCCTTAGAGGGTCAAAATTATTCAGTTGCTAAAAGATTTGTCGATCAATTGTTGGTTTCAAATGACAGTGCATCTAGCAATTTACTAGCTGGAAGAATTTACGCCAAGCTTAATCAAATTGAAAAATCACAACAGTATTTTTCACAGGCAATTGATGATGAAGCGGCTATTTATTTTGCAGCTCAGGCCTATCTTGATAATCAACAAACGCAAAAAGGTATCAGCTTATTAAGGCGTTATTTAAAGAAAAATCAGGGTACTTATCTATCGCACAAGTTGCTATCCTCTTTGTATATAGATCTTGGGCATCTAGATAGGGCTCATATTTATAATGCCAAAGCGTTAATCCAACAGGGTAAATTAGACTTGGCAATTACTCGTTATGAGCGTGCCAAAGCAATCACTAACTCGCAAGATTTATTTGATGTTATTGATGTAGAAATTGAACGCTTAGAAAAGCGCATCGATCTTTATAAAGAATTGCCTTAAATTAGTTTAAGTGCCGACTACTTTCACACCATTTGGTGTGCCGAGTAATAATACATTTGCACCACGATTGGCAAATAAGCCATTGGTAACAACACCAACAATACTATCTATTTCTGTTTCCATGGTTTGTGCATCTGTAATTTTTAGCCCTTCTATGTCTAAAATTAAGTTGCCATTATCAGTCGTAAAATTTTCTCTGATAAAAGGTGTTCCGCCAATTCTACGTGTAATTTGATGCATGACGTAGTTTGCAGCCATGGGAATAACTTCTACTGGTAATGGGAAGTCGCCCATTACTTTAACCAATTTAGATTCATCAGCAATACAAACAAATTTGTCAGCAACAGCAGCAACAATCTTTTCACGCGTAAGCGCGCCACCACCGCCTTTAATAAGATTTAATCCATCGTCAGACTCATCAGCACCATCAATATAAACAGAAATAGCCTTAACTTCGTTCAAGTCAAATACTTTAATACCATGACCTTCTAAACGCTCAGCAGTTGCAACAGAACTAGCAACACAACCTTTGATATCGTCTTTCATTGTAGCTAACGCATCGATGAAAAAATTAGCGGTAGAGCCTGTGCCTACGCCTATAATGGTATCCTTAACAACGTACTTAAGTGCGGCTTGTGCAACTGCGAATTTCATTTCGTCTTGAGTCATAATGTGCTCCAAATTTTTTATATATTTAATTAATTATACACTGAGACATTACCCTAATTTATTATGAAAAAAATCATTCTTGCCAGTAACAACAAAGGAAAAATCAGAGAATTTAACACCATGCTAGAAGGGCTTTACGAGGTTGCTTCGATGAGTGATATGAATGTTGAAGAGGTGCCAGAAATTGGCCTGACCTTTGTTGAAAATGCGCTGATTAAAGCGCGTAATGCTAGTGAGCAATCTGGCTTACCTGCACTGGCTGATGATTCTGGTATTGTTATAGATGCTTTAAATGGTGCGCCAGGTATTTATTCTGCTCGGTATGCAGGTAATCATGGTGATGACGAGGCCAATACAATTAAGGTTTTAGAGGATATGCAAGATGTGCCTGACGGCAAACGCACAGCACGATTTTGGTGTGCGATTGTTTTTGTTGAGCATGCAAATGATCCGACGCCAATTATTATTCAACGTGGCTGGGAAGGTGAAATTCTACGTGAAAAAGTAGGCGAAAACGGTTTTGGCTATGATCCAATTTTCCATGTTCCAACACATCAAAAAGCCTCAGCAGAATTATCTCCAGAGCAGAAGAATAACATCTCTCATCGTGGCAAAGCATTGCAAGCATTGTTGATCGAGTTACAAGCTTGATTTTTTCCTAGAAAGTATGTTGGAATTGCCACCATTAGCACTCTATATTCATTATCCGTGGTGTGTTAAAAAATGCCCTTATTGTGACTTTAATTCTCATGAAGGCGATAATAGAGAAGGTTATATCGAGTCATTACTTGAAGATCTTGACGAAGAGTTAAGTTACGTACAAGGTCGATCAATTGGTTCGGTATTTATTGGTGGTGGAACGCCAAGCCTAATGAGTGAGTTAGATTTATCCAAGTTATTTGAGGGGCTTAGATCTAGATTAACATTTGAAAATGATATTGAAATTACCTTAGAAGCCAATCCAGGTACTTTTGAAATCGAAAAATTTAAGGCTTTCAAGGGTATTGGTATTAATCGTTTATCTATTGGTGTGCAATCCTTTAATGACCAGAATTTAAAGTCTTTAGGTCGTATTCATGATGCAGATGAGGCGAGAAAGGCCTGCGCCGAAGCTGCAAAGTTGTTTGATAATTTTAATATTGATTTAATGTATGGACTGAAAGGTCAAACATTAGAAGGTTGCTTGTTAGATCTAAGACAAGCGATTGAGCTTGGACCAACCCATATTTCTTTTTATCAACTCACCATTGAGCCAAATACCTTGTTTGCAAAATTTTCGCCCACCTTGCCAAAAGAGGATGATATTTGGAAAATGGGCGAAGCGGGTGTTAAACTGTTGGAAGATAAAGGTTTTAATCGTTACGAGGTTTCTGCTTTTGGAAAAACACCCTCAAAACACAATATTAATTATTGGGAGTTTGGTGATTATATTGGCATTGGTGCAGGTGCGCACGGGAAAATTACCCTGAAAAATGAACAAAAAATTATTCGCACACTAAAGTCAAAATCCCCCAAAGATTATATTAATCAACGACAAAAAACGACTGAAATTATTAGCAATCCCGGCTTTGAGTTTATGCTGAATGCACTGCGTTTAAAAGATGGATTTGATATGGATTTGTTTGATAGTAGAGCGGGCCTCCCTATTGACAATATTAGGAATAATATCGATAAGGCGGTATTAGATAAATTGCTCAATATTGATAAAAATCGAATCATACCAACCACTAAAGGCTATGATTTTTTAAATGATTTGCAGGGGGGGTTTTTATGAAATTTACCAATATTTTAATTTATTCCTTGTAAAAAAAACAAGCGTAAAATTTAAAAATACATGAAAAATAATAAATTAAAACTATTGGTTGTTGATGACGATTCAGAAATTCGTCATTTGTTAAAACAGTATTTACAGAAGGCGGAGTTTCAAGTAAGTGTTGTTGCTGATGGTCAGGAGATGTTTTCAATATTGAGAGAAGAGTCATTTGATTTAATTATATTGGATTTAATGTTGCCGGGCGAAGATGGATTATCTTTACTTAGGAGATTGCGCGCTGATTCCAACACCCCTGTTATTATGCTAACTGCAATGGGCGAAGAAACAGATCGAATTCTAGGTTTGGAAATGGGTGCTGATGATTACATTTCTAAGCCATTTAATCCTAGAGAGTTGTTAGCCCGAATTAAGAGTGTTTTACGTAGAGCTTCAATGTCTGATGATTCATCTAGTAATGCAAAAACTATTAGAGCTGAGTTCTCTGATTGGGTATTAAATTTTCAGCAGCGTCATTTAACCTCTCCAGAGGGAGTTGTGATTCCATTGAGTGGTGGCGAATTTCAATTATTGAAAGTTTTTATTGATAATAGTGGTAGGACGCTAAGTCGAGAACAGTTATTAAACCTTACCCAGGGTAGAGAGAGTGATTCGTTTGATCGTAGTATTGATGTACTAGTAGGCCGCATTAGAAAAAGAC
This sequence comes from uncultured Candidatus Thioglobus sp., assembly GCA_900180385.1. Taxonomy (GTDB): domain Bacteria; phylum Pseudomonadota; class Gammaproteobacteria; order PS1; family Pseudothioglobaceae; genus Thioglobus_A. Next base: position 19,000 of record FXLX01000015.1, read on the forward strand.
TTGATGAAACCCCTAAAAACCTAAAGATATTGCATACCGTGCGTAGTGAAGGTTATTTATTCTCTCCTTTGGTAAAATTTTATTAATAATGGAATGAAAATAATACCTCAATCGCTTTATGGGCGTTTATTGGCAATTCTTCTAGTTGGACTTATGGTGCCGCAACTTTTGAGCGCTCTTGTTCATCTGTATGACCGAGATTCAGTCCTGCATCAAACAATCGGTGCAGATAGTGCAGATAAAATAAGCTCAATTGTTACCCTGCTAGATTCTGTTGATATTCAATCTAGACCAGCAATTATCAATACTATTAATGGCTATCCTCTGGAGATTTCCTTAGGCAGTTATCAGCAGCATACTCAGCATTTAATGTCTGAAAATAATCAGAGTTTAGCGCAGTTATTTACACAATATTTACAACGAAGTCTGCCTGTAGGCTATGAAGCTTATGTTGAAATTGTCGAATCAAAACCTGCTCCACACATTATGGGGTACAAACATAATCATCCAAATATCGAGATGCAGTCGCTCAATAATAACCCTCAGTCCGCCTTATTGATTAAGTCGTTCCATGTGCAAATTGAACTTAAAGACGGGATGTGGGTAGATTTTCATTATTTTTTGCCTAAGAAAATTTTTGAGTGGCCGGCGCGTTTAGTTATAGCATTACTAGCACTAATGATTGGCGTGTTATTATTAACATGGGTTGCAGTCCGCTTGGTTACCAAGCCATTATCTACATTATCTCAAGCAGCTGAAGCCCTGGGAAAAAATATTAAAAGCCCACCACTTGAAGTTAAAGGGCCTACAGAAGTTAAGCTAGCCGCCACGGCCTTTAATACTATGCAAGACAGACTGGTAAAATTTGTAGGTGATCGGGCGCGTATTTTATCTGCAGTATCACATGATTTAAAAACCCCGATCACTCGCCTTCGTCTTCGCCTTGAATTGTTAGATGACAAAAAACTCAGCAATGAAATAAAAGGCGACTTAGATCATATGGAAAAAATGGTAAACACCACGCTTGACTTTATGCGTGGTACAGAAAAACATGAGCCAAGACAAAAAGTCAATTTAGAGGCCTTGCTAGAAAGTCTGCAAGAAGATTTTAGAGTTTTAGGGATGCCATTTGAAGTTTATGGCAAAGTAGACAAGCCTCTACACATTCAATTAGTTTCTATTAAGCGCTGTTTAACCAATCTATTGGAAAATGCATATCGGTATGGAAATGGGGAAGTTTCAGTTGAAATTCAAGACCATAAAGAAACTGTTGAAATTGTTATATACAACAATGGTGATTCGATACCAGATAAAGATTTAGATAAAATTTTTGAGCCATTTTATCGATTGGAAGAATCCAGAAATAACAAAACTGGTGGCACTGGGTTGGGGCTTAGTATTGCCAGAAATATTGCTATTGAACATGGTGGAAGTCTTAGAATAGAAAACGCCAGCAAAGGTGGAATTTCTGCATACCTTATCTTACCAAAGTAACTAGACGTTACAAGTAAGTCATTATCGTGTGCATTCGCACAACATCCGCTTACACTTTGTTACAAAAAACTCTCTTCTAGACACACTAGAATTACATTCAATACCTATAATTTATTTTTAGTTAAATCGGTTCTATCAGCCGACATCCCTCTCAATTCTCCTCTTTTTTGAGTGGTAAATTGATTCGAATAACCTACGTTACAGGTTTAATAAATTTGTTAGTGTTAGTGTTAGTGTTAGTGTTAGTGTTAGTATTGTTTGTCTTGAAAAGTGGATAAACAGTTGTTAATAACTTAGATAGGAATGAGTATGAAAAAAGTATTAGGAGTGGTTGGTGTAAGTTTAATTGGTGGAGCGGCATTTATATTTTCAGGGTCATACAATGTTGCGGCAACTGACGAGCATTGGGATATTACTACCAAATTACTTGAATTGGTTAGAGACAGATCAGTGCATTCAGCATCTGAAAATATTATTGTTCCAGAATTGAATGATATCGAAATGATTTCCAATGGTGCAAAAAATTATGATGCCATGTGTGTGCAATGTCATTTAGCACCAGGCGCACCAAAGACTGAATTAAATCAAGCTTTATACCCGAAGCCACCTACTTTTCATAAAAATGATGATAAGCATAAGCATAGTCCAGCGGAAACATTTTGGGCAATTAAAAATGGTTTTAAAATGACGGGAATGCCAGCCTGGGGTGAGTTTCATACCGAGCAACAATTATGGGAGATGACAGCATTCCTTCAAGAGCTAAAAGGAATGTCTGCTGACAGATATTTTGAGCTTGTTGGCGAAGGTGGGCATAGTCACAAAGAGTCATCACATGATGATACGAAAAATAGAGGACATTAATTAAATTTAACAAAAAAAAGGAAATAAATATGAACAATATAATAAGTACAGTTTTAACGGTAGCAGTATTAATTACTAGCGCGAATAGCTCTGCAAGATGGCATAACCAGAGCCAGGGTGGTTCATCGAATCATGGACATTCGAAGGGCATGGATCATTCCAAAATGTCGGAAAGTGAGCATGCAGAGATGGATATGCAAGATATGGATCATTCGAAAATGTCGGAAAGTGAGCATTCTCAGATGCAAAAAAATCAAAAATCAAAAGTTAGTGATAAAGATCACCACTCTGAAGAGCCACACGGTCATTAGGCTGGAGTAAAAAATGAATAATAAATTATTATCTCGTAGACAATTTGTTACTGGAGTAACAATGGGTGCTGCAGCGTTAGCAATTAATCCAAGTATTTTGTTTGCTGGCGTTAGTGGAAAAAATGGCTTAAATACATTAACAGGCAGTGTGTTTAATTTAAATATAGGCGAGCAGGCTGTTAACTTTACTGGAACACAGCGCAAGGCTACAACAGTTAACAATTCACTGCCAGCACCTTTGTTAAGATTTAAAGAGGGTGATGACATTGTTCTGCATGTCACTAATCATTTGTCGGAACCAACCTCCATTCATTGGCATGGATTGATTTTGCCATCTGAAATGGATGGTGTTCCTGGTATTAGTAATGATTTTTACGGTATTAAGCCAGGCGAAACCTTTACTTATCGATTTAAAGCGGCACAAAGTGGAACTTACTGGTATCACTCGCATTCAGGATTTCAAGAGCAAACTGGATTGTATGGCCCGATTGTAATTGACCCGATTGAAAAAGACCCTGTTGCGTATGATAAAGATTATGTAATCATGCTATCCGATTGGACTGATGAAAACCCAATGGATGTTTATGCAAAGCTAAAAAAATTATCTCATTATTACAATTTTAATGAAAGAACTCATGAAGACTTAATGAGTGATATTGATAAAAAAGGGTTGGAAAATACCTGGAATGATAGAAAGATGTGGAATCAAATGCGCATGAGTCAGCGTGATTTATCTGATGTAACAGGCTATACCTATACTTATTTGACTAATGGTGTAACGCCAGATAAAGGCTGGATAGGACTGTTTGCCAAAGGTGAAAAGGTAAGGCTAAGATTTATCAATGGATCAGCGATGACATTTTTCGATGTACGCATACCCGGATTGAAAATGACGGTGGTTTCTGCTGATGGACAAAATATTGATCCTGTCTCTGTTGATGAATTTAGACTAGGTGTTGCCGAAACCTATGATGTCATTGTTGAGCCAAAAGATGATAGGACTTATACTATTTTTGCCCAGGATATTTCTAGATCTGGCTATGCCAGAGGCACGCTTACTCCAGATATTTCTATGATTGGTGAAGTGCCAGAGTTGGACGTCGTGCCAAATTTAACCCATAGTGACATGGGCATGGATATGTCTAACATGTCAGGCATGGATCATGGCTCGATGGATATGTCCAAGCCAATGAAAGGTATGGATCACTCAAAAATGAACATGCCTGGTATGGATCATTCCAATAAGGGTCGTGATATGTCAACCATGGATTCTATGGTGATGCATGCAGATACTGAATTTGGCCCGCATGTTGATATGCGTTCAGAAAGTCCGCAATACCGATTAGATGATCCGGGTGTCGGCCTGAGAAATAATGGTAGAAAAGTGCTTACTTATGCTGATTTGTATAATTTAAATATGACGCACGGCTATCCAGACCCAGATCGTGAAATTGAGCTACACTTAACAGGCAATATGAGTCGCTACATGTGGTCAATTAACGGTGTCAAGTTTGCCGATGCTGAGCCGCTTCAATTTAAATTTGGCGAGGTTGTGCGTATCACTTTTGTTAATGACACAATGATGAATCATCCTATGCATTTACATGGCATGTGGAGTGATTTAGAAACGGGTGATAATATGTACATTCCTCGCAAACATACAATTATTGTGCAGCCTGGTGCAAAGATTAGCTATCGAGTTAAAGTGGATGCTAAAGGATCTTGGGCTTATCACTGTCATTTGCTTTATCACATGTTGAGTATGTTCCGTCGTGTGGATGTTGTGTAATAGGAAAAAGGATAATTTAATGAAAAATTTAAAAGCAATAATCGGTTTATTGTTGTTATTCTCTGCACAAGCTTATGCTGGTGGCGTCGAGGATGATCCAATTTTGGCTAAAGTAATGGGAGAGGTTGAAATTAGGAAGGTTGATGGCTCTGACCCTAGAGTTTGGAATATAGACGCATGGATTGGAAAAGACCTTGAGAAGCTCTGGATTAAAAGTGAAGGAGAGATGGTTAATGGCAAGATAACAGAATCAGAGCTGCAATTACTTTATAGTAAGGCAATTGAACCATACTGGGATATTCAGTATGGAATTAAGAAAGACTTCAAACCTACACCAAGTAGAGTCTGGGGTGTTGTTGCTATTAAAGGCGTTGCACCCTATCTAATTGAAGTTGACGCTTCTGCTTTTATTGGAAAATCTGGCAGAACTGCGCTACGTTTAGATGCTGAGTATGAGTATATGTTTAGCCAGAAGCTAGTCTTATCTCCAGAAGTTGAAATTAATATTTTTGGCAAGGATGATGAGGCTACAAGCACAGGAAAAGGTTTGTCCAATATTGATGTAGGGCTTAGATTAAGATATGAGTTAAGTCGAGAATTTGCACCTTATATCGGTATTAACTGGGGTAAAAAATATGGCAATACAGCGACCTTTGTAGGTAATGAAGGTGAAGATATTGAAGATGCTCAATTAGTTACGGGCGTTCGATTTTGGTTTTAATGGAGAAATTTATGTTTAATAATTTTATTGGTTTTCCACTAATGATGTGGCTATTTATTCCGTTGATTGTGATACCATTTTGGTTTATCTTTCTTAAGGTGGGCTATTCAAAATGGCCAAGCTTAAATAAGGAGGCAGTGCAATGATCAAGTTAATGTCAATATTAGCAGTAGTGGCATCCACTCAAGTCACGTAATTATTTTCAACCTATGTCTGCCATGGATAATTTGAATTTCAGAAATGAAAATCATAACAATATGGAGCTTATGCCAACTCAAGAAAGAGAGGCGTTTATGGCTGGAATGAATAATGGTGCGAATCTAAATAGATCGACCCAGGGTGGCATAAGAGGCAATATGCAATCTATGACAATACAACAAAGGCAGGATTTTAGAAATCAAATGCAATCTATGTCCGATCAAGAGCGTCAAATTTTTAGAGACAGCACAGGTGGTGGTCAGGGTGGAATGAACAGTATGAATCGTGGCGGCATGGGAGGTGGTCATGACAGGTAGGCGGTATTTAATTAAATTAAGCAGGTAAATATAAAAAAAGGAAAAAAATTATGAAATTATTAATTGTTTTATCAAGTGCATTGTTACTAACAGGATGCTTTGACAATGGAGATCAAGAGGTTGAAAAATCTCCATCAACAGAAAAAATCTCTTTTAGTGAAAGCATTAATTTGAATAAAGGGGTTGAATTAGGTCAAAAAGTATTTTTAAATAACTGTGTGGCTTGTCATGGGAAAGAGGGTCAAGGACTTGTTAAAGACTGGAAGAAGAGACAAGCAGATGGAAAATTTCCTGCACCACCTGTTAACGGTACAGCGCACGCTTGGCATCATTCGCCAACGGCATTAATGAACACCATTAACAATGGCGGAGTTAAACTTGGCGGGTGGATGCCAGGCTTTAAAGGTCAATTGAGTGACGCTGAAAAGCAGGCGGTACTTGATTATATTCATGATCTTTGGCCTGAAGAAATCCAGAAAAAATACGATGCTAGGTTTTAATAATGTTTAGTAGGAGGCAATTTATACAGTCAATTGTTGCTTTTGCAATTTTGCCTAAGCAACTGTTACAGGCTAATGGGTTTTTATCACCAAATACTTTTAGATTGCCAAAGTTGGAGTATGGCAAGCGTGTTGGTAAAGATGTTTATTTTGACTTAAATTTACAAACAGGTGTGAGTCAAATATTGCCTAATGTGCGCACTCGAACGTTAGGCATTAATCAAGATTTTTTAGGGGTGACACTGCGAGCCAATAAAGGTGATCGAATTCACATCAAGGTGAATAATCGTTTAAATATTACCAGTACGCTGCATTGGCATGGGGCAAAATTACCAGCTAAAGCTGATGGCGGGCCGCATCAACCCATTAATCCTGGTGAACATTGGTTGAGTGAGTTTGAAATTATTCAACCAGCATCAACTCTGTGGTATCACTCGCATCAAATGCATGAAACAGGATCGCAAGTCTATCACGGCTTATCAGGATTATTTATCATTGATGATGATCAATCTAATGCATTGAATTTACCTTCAGAATACGGCGTGGATGACTTTCCAGTTATTATTCAAGATAAAGATTTTAATCAAGATGGGTCATTAAAATATTTAGATGATTTTCGTGAAAAGTTAATGGGTAAAAAAGGTGAAACAATATTGGTTAACGGTATTGTTAATCCGGTATTAGAGGTATTGAAGCCACTCATTAGGCTAAGAATTCTTAACGGTTCAAATGCTAGGATTTACCACCTTAACTTTAATGATAAGCGCATGTTCCATATTATTGCTAGTGATGGTGGTTTGCTGGAAAACCCAATCATGGCGCATTCGATTAAATTAGCCCCTGCTGAGCGTTGTGAGATTTTGGTAGATGTGTCGGATGGAAAAATGCCAATATTGCAGCACAATATGCATATGAAAAAGTCAGCTAATCGTATGACTGGCATGATGATGCAACAAGTGCAAGGTAAACAACAAGCATTTGACATCTTTCAAATTAATGCTCAAAAAGTTCAATCTGCTAATGTGAAATTACCCCAAACCTTGGTTGAGCATAAAGCTTTGTCTGTTGATAGTATTAGTCGAAAAAGAAAGTTTAAATTACAAATGAGAATGGGTCCACAATTGATGTTTGGTGCTATGTCAGGCTCAATAGACCTACTTAAAATTAATGGTAAATCCATGGATATTAATCGCATTGATGAAGTGGTCAAGGCAGGTGCTACTGAGCTTTGGGAGATTGAAAATACCTCGATGATGCCACACCCATTTCACATTCATAATGTACAATTTAAGATTGTTTCACGTCGTGGAAAGCTCGAAGGTCATGAGCTTGGATTTAAGGACGTGGTATTAGTTAACCCACATGAAACAGTGCAAGTATTGATTGAATTTCCAAAATTTAGCGATGCAAAAACACCATACATGTATCACTGTCATATTTTGGAGCATGAAGATCGCGGCATGATGGGGCAGTTTGTAGTGGTATAAATAGGAAATTTATATGAAAAAGACATTCCTAGTTATTACGGTATTAATGTTTGGATTTTTTGCATGGCTTAATTCAGAAAAAGCCACTAGAAATAGCGTCTTTCCTGATTCAAATTACAAATCAAGCATCTATCAAGGCGAGGCTACATATCAATCGAATTGTGCAGGGTGCCACGGAAGTAGTTTGTCGGGAACTGAAAAAGGGCCATCATTACTTGATGATGTGTACAAATCTTCTCACCATTCAGATTTGTCGTTTTACTATGCAGTGAATGATGGGGTACGTCAGCATCATTGGCAATTTGGTGACATGCCTGCAATTAAAGGGCTATCACCAGAAGGGGTTAGTGATATTGTTGCTTACGTGCGCTATAAACAAAAAATAGCAAAAATTATTAAGAATTAAATTTAAAGGAAGGTATTAATGAATAAGACGGTATTGAGTTTTATAATTGGAGTGTTGCTTTCATTAAATGGATATGCGGTGACGACTGATATTGGCGTTAATGTGCCATTTATGCAGGCTGTAGGTATGAGTAAATTTAAAGAAAATTGTGCAAAATGTCATGGCGAGTGGGCAAAAGGTACGGATGGCGGTCCGCCACTAATTCATAATTATTACAAGCCATCGCATCATGGAGATGAGGCATTTTACCGTGCAGCTTTAAATGGTGTTAAGGCGCATCATTGGCGATTTGGAAATATGCCGCCTGTTGAAAATATTAAGCGCAAGGATGTTGCCAAAATTATCGGTTATGTTCGTTGGCTGCAAAAAGCAAATAAACTTTACTAGTATGTAATTGATTGTTATTGGTAAAATATCCAATTAATCAATTTACACATTAATGAACATGTCTGAACAAACGCATAATATTGCTAGCGTCTTAACCGAAAGCTTGCCGTATATTCAAAAATTCCAAGGCAAAACTATTGTCATTAAATATGGCGGTAATGCCATGACCGACGAAAAGCTTAAGTCAAGTTTTGCGCGTGATATTGTATTGATGAAATCTGTTGGTATGAACCCGATTGTGGTTCATGGTGGCGGCCCACAAATCGGTAAAACTCTAGAGAAAATTGGCAAGCAAAGTGAATTTGTTGGCGGTATGCGTGTGACTGATTCCGAGACTATGGATGTAGTTGAAATGGTGTTAGGTGGTTTGGTTAATAAAGAAATTGTTAATTTAATTCATCAGCATGGTGGTCATTCAATTGGCTTAACTGGAAAAGATGGTAGTTTGATTTCGGCTAAAAAATTAGAATACAATATTAAAATTACCCCTGAAATTATTGATCTTGGTCATGTGGGTGAGGTGGATGTTATTGATACTTCGGTGATTGATCTATTGCTTAAAGGTGATTTTATTCCAGTAATCGCTCCGATTGGTGTTGGCAAAGATGGCTTTTCTTACAACATTAATGCTGATTTAGTAGCAGGCTCAATTGCTGAAGCGCTTAATGCTGAAAAACTAATTTTGTTAACTAATACTTCTGGCTTATTGGATTCAAATGATAATTTACTAACAGGGTTGGACGCAAAAAAAGTAGATGGCTTAATTGCTGATGGCACCATTCATGGCGGTATGCTGCCAAAAATTGGCTGCGCTTTATCTGCAGTTAAAAATGGCGTTAAGTCGACTCATATTATTGATGGTCGTGTTCCCCATGCAGTGTTATTGGAAGTTTTTACGGACAATGGCGTTGGCACATTAATTACTTGCAATGAATAAAGAAAATCGTAATACAATTAAAGTTGTAGATTGCCAAGTACTGGCACATTATAAATTCGAGGGTGATCAATATATTTTGACGCTCGCTTCAGAGGTTATCGCTCAAGAAACTAAGCCCGGCCAGTTTGTGCATATTAGCGTGTCAGATATTCTGCCAATGAGGCGCCCAATTTCGATCATGTTAGTAGATAAAGAAAACAACACGTTTGATTTATTATACAAAGTGGTGGGTGAAGGCACTAAACAATTAGCTGAACGAAAAATAGGTGAAATGATTAGCATTATTGGTCCAATCGGCAATGGTTTTAAAATGACTGATAAGAAGTTACCTTTATTGATCGGTGGTGGTGTTGGTATGCCGCCAATGATTGCGATTGCACAATCAATCAAAGATACTGATTGTGATCCGTTTGTTATTTTAGGTTCAGAAGTGCCATTCCCATTTACACCAGAATTAAGCAAAATGGGTAATCCGTGTCCTGAAGCTAGTCACACTATGCCCGAATTAGAAGATTGGGGTGTGGTATGTCGATTGGCCAGTTTGCAAGATTATGAAGGTGTTTTTAAAGGCTACGTAACTGATCTTGCCAAAGTGTATTTAGATAGTTTATCTGCAGATGAGTTGACTCAAGTTGAGATTTATTCTTGTGGTCCATACCCAATGTTAGAAGCGGTTGCAAAATTGGCCAAAGACTACAATTTACCTTGCCAAGTTTCTTTAGAAGAAAATATGGCGTGTGCGGTTGGTGGTTGTGCCGGTTGTGTGGTGGAAGCTCAAACTGACACTGGTCCAGCGATGAAACGGGTATGTGTTGATGGGCCGGTATTTGACGCAACAACCATTTTTTAGCTTCGCCTTTTTCCATTCCACCCCTCAAGGGGGGGTGCTAGACAGAGTGACTGCGTTGGATTTTAAGGAAATACTCAGTTACGTAGACTTACTACGTGCTTTCGAATTTTTTAAATCCGCCTTGCATAATGAAAAAATACTCGCTAAAACTAGTACTTATGATTGCTGAAAATTTAAAAAATGTTCAAGACCGTATTGCTGCGGTTGATAAAAATCAGCAAGTTATCTTAATCGCCGTTAGTAAAACCAAACTCGCCTCTGATCTTCAACAGGCTATTGATGCGGGACAGCGCCATTTTGGCGAAAACTATCTTCAAGAAGCGCTGGATAAAATTGAAGCATTAAAAAACCAGAATTTAATCTGGCACTTCATTGGCCCAATTCAATCCAACAAAACCAAGCAAATTGCTGAGAATTTTAGTTGGGTGCATAGTGTTGATCGACTAAAAATCGCCAAACGTCTGAATGACCAACGTCCAGAAAGCATGCAAAAACTTAATGTGCTCTTGCAAGTGAATATTGACGATGAACCAACTAAATCAGGTGTTAAAGTTGATGAAATTGACGAATTAGTAACCCATTTTGAAAATTTCCAAAATATTTCATTACGAGGTTTTATGTGTATTCCCAATCCAGTTAATAGTGAGCAGAGTTTTAATAAAATGGCTAAAATTATGCAAAAATACCCAAATTTAGACACTTTATCGATGGGAATGAGTTCAGATCTTGAATTAGCCATTAAAAATGGCGCTACTTTCGTGAGAATTGGCTCTGATATCTTTGGAAAAAGAGCTTAAAACAGCCATTCGTAAAATTTCCAATATTTTTCTATGTATAATATATAATAAAAAAATAGGTTGTTAAGATCTATTATTATTTAATTATTAGGAGTGTTGTTTTATGTTTAACTTTAAGAAGGGTTTTTTATTAATTGTAATTTCTGCTATTGTTCTTGCTTCTGGTTGTGCAAATAGACCTGAGTCAATTTCTGCGTCATATATGTCCCATGAAAGATTTATTGACAATGACTGTGCTAAATTAGCAACCTTGATGGGTGATGCTCGAGCAGATTTACAAAAATTTTCTGATATGCAGAATTTACAAGCTAACGCTGATGCAGCTACTGTATTTCTTGTACTAATTCCAGCAAGTCAATTATCAGGTGATTATGAAGCTGATGTTGCTAAATATAAGGGAATGGTTGAGGCTATCGAAACGGCACAAATTAAAAATAAGTGTAAATAAATTTTAAATAGTTTATTTGTAAAACCCACTGTTAGTAGTGGGTTTTTTTTCGATAAAATTAAATCATATGAATTGTTTTAAATTACCAATACTAGTATTTTTTATATTATTTTTATCTAGCTGCGTAACATTTGATCAATCTTGGAAGATTGATAAAACTTCAGCTGGAAAGAGCTTGGATAAAATAAAAATTGGCGACATTATTATCACTGCTAAAGATTGGAAAAGTCCATTATCATGGTTTGGACATTCTGCAATAATGATAGACAAATATAGGCTTGGCGAATATCCTGAATTAGGATACGGATATTATGAGACAGACATCATACTTTGGCTAAGTAAGAAAAAAAAGTTTACAGTGCTTAGATATAAAGGATTTGATGAAAAATTTAAAAAAGCCTTTTTAAAAAATGTGTCAAATGCAAAGTATAAAAATTATCAAATAGTTTCCAAGACTAATAATGATGCATTTTATTGCTCTCAATATATCTGGTATTTATACTGGAAAACAGCTAAAGATCTTGGCTATAAGCTAGATATAGATTTTAATGGAGGTTATTTTGTAACACCATATGATTTGTTAAATTCTCAATATTTTGAAAAGGTATTATTTACACCATGAAAATAAAAGTCCTAATTACTGGCGGTACGATTGATAAAACCTATAAAGAGTTAACGGGTGAGCTATCGTTTACTGAAACACATATGGTTGATATGCTCAATCGTGGACGTTCAATGGCAGATACCTTGTCAGAGGTGTTATTTTTAAAAGATTCACTAGAAATGAGCGATTCAGATCGCGATTTTATTTTGGATAAATGCCAGTCTTGTGACGAGCAAAATATCCTTATTACTCATGGCACTGATACTATGGTGGAGACGGTGAACTACCTTGCCAAAATGCTTAAAGATAAAACCGTGGTTTTGTTTGGCTCAATGATTCCGTATTCAATCAACCAATCTGACTCTTTGTTTAACTTAGGTGTAGCACTGAGTGCAGTCCAACTAAAAGAGCCGGGTATCTATATTGCCATGAATGGCAAAGTGTTTGATTTTGACAAAGTTCAGAAAGACAAAAACCTAGGAATCTTTGTAGACGCCTAGGCTTTTAGTGAAATAAAACTAAAGCGTTTTATTTAATCATATGTTCGATAGCTGCTGTTAGCTCGTCATCTGAACAATTCATACAAGTGCCTTTAGGTGGCATGGCGCCAATACCAGAAATTGCTACTTTAACCAAGTCTGCAATACCACGCTTAACTCTTGGTGCCCAGTCAACTTTGTTGCCAAATTTTGGTGCACCTAAGACGCCAGAGGCATGACAACTTGCACAAACTGTTGTGTAGATTTCTTCACCACTACGTGCTTTAGCAGAAGTTTTAACTGGCGCTTTAATTACGTTAACATCAATATCACCTTCTAAGTATACTTGACCAAGTGGCGCGATGCGCTCAGCTAAGGTTAAGTTGTCATCATATCCAACGTGAACTAAATCGCTAAAAAATGTTTTAGCGCCGAAGATGATGGCAAAAATAACAATAATTGCTGCAACTGAGTTTTTAAAGTACATGGTGTTTTCCTTGTTTAGTAAGTTATAATTCTCGAAGCACAGAATTATATCAGAATGATTAAGAGAACACTATCAAATGGCGTTAAAGTATTGAAAATAAGCACTTGGGTGGGTGCTTTTTTTGCTCTATTGATTGTCTTAATTGTTGGATTTTTTGTTGCCTTTCCGAGCTTTTTAAAAGCTCCGATGGAGTCTGAACTAAGCGATATAACTGGACTTAATGTGGAGTTATCAAAAATAAGTTTTGAGCTTGATAATGGCAGTATTTCATTGAAAATTCACCAGCTGACATTGGCTGATCAGCACTCAAATCAAGTACTTGCTAGCATTCAAGATCTGCATTGGCAGATTCAACTTACTCATCTTTTTGAAGATGTTTACCGTCCAAGTAAAATTTATATTGATACGCTGACGTTGCATGAAAATACTAATGCTGAAAGCGGTTCTTTTTCTATTAAAGATGTACAACAGATGGTTTCTGTAGAAACGCTTGAAATTGTAAATTTTTTCGAATCATTAAATATTGAAAAAACTTTAATCAAAGGTGAAACTACATTTGAAATGGCGCCACTATTTATCAGTCGAAATGATGGGCAGTTATCAGCGCGTATTTCTGATCAGAAAATTAATGATCAAGATTTTGATTTATCAATAACCTTTTCTAGTGAGCAATTGTCCAAAGATGGATTCTTAACACTGCCAATGCTTATTAGTGGCGATGATTTTTCTTTATTGTCTAATCTAAAGCTTTATCAAAAAGAAGGCGATGATTATGCTGAGTTCTTTGGTTATGTTGAGCGCATAGAAGTTAGCAATCTTGATAAGTACTTGCCAGCTTTGATTGCAGGTGAATCAACCAATAATTGGATGAAGCGTGGATTTAAATCAGGTGTTCTGGAAAAATCAAATATCCATATTCTGAAGAATTTATCAAAAAAATCACCTGCTGACGTCAACTTTACTGCGCATTTGCTTGAGACGGAATTGCTGTTTAATTCAGACTGGAAAAACCTTAAAGAGTTGGATGCTAATATTAGTACCAATGGTAAGTCGATTAAGGTGTTTGTCAATAGTACAAAGCTATATGATTTTCCACTGACTAATATGGCGCTTGAAATTACCGATATGAGTCAGCCAGATCTTGATGTACATCTAGTGGGCAAGATTGATACGACGAGTCAGGATTTAATGCAATTTTTAGCGCAGGCGCCAACTGGGAATACAGTGCATGAGGTTGTTGAGAAATTTAGTTTGAATGGCCCGTTAACAGGCAAGCTTGATTTATTAATTCCATTGGATGATCGAACATCAACTATTGATGTAGATTTAGTCATTCAAGATAATCAGTTAGTTACTTTAGATGGTGCGGTTGTAATTGAGGATTATGATTCTACTATTGCTTTTCATGATAATCAAATAAGCACTAACGGCACGGGAATAATTCGCGATACTGCATTTGAAATTAGAGTTAATCCAAATAATAGAAATAATGACAAAGAGGCATCTTTTGCTGTTGAACTTATCAACAGCGATAGTAATTTTGAGCTCTATTTAACGCGCCGATTAGATCTGACTTGGCGTGCAAGGATTGAATCTGAAGCTTTGAAAACCAACATTGAAATAGCTTTAACAGATGGCCTGCCTAGCGTTAGGATTGTTGGATTGCAAGTAACATCATCTGACGGTTTAAAGGATGATTGGGATATTCAGCCAAACGATATTCCTAGTATGTTTTTAAGCACACATGGTGTGTTTGTTGACGAGCAAGAAATTCCTGATTTTGGTGTCAAGCTAGAATCAGCTAATAATAAATTAAAAATTAGCAATCTATCTTTTGAAGGTGTTGGTGTTAGCGATCAAGATTTATCATTTGCAGGATCTTGGGATCAGACAGGAACGCGTTTACTGGCTATTGCCAAAGGTAAAGGGTTGGGTGAATTTTTAAAGAAATTAAAAGTTAAAGAAAAAGTGAGTGGTGGCGAATTTGACTTTGAGTTGGATTTATATTGCAATTGCAAACCTTGGGATATGAGTCGTGAAGCACTTGTAGGCCGTGCTGAAATTGTTGTTAAAGAGGGTGTTTTTACTGACAAAGATTCTAACATTGGTCGAGTGCTGTCGTTACTTAATATTAAATCCCTTGCCAAGCGCCTAAAGCTTGACGTATCTGATTTAACTGACAAAGGCTTTGTTTACGATAATATTACCTCTGTCATTATTGTGGAAAATTCACTAGCTACTATTGAATACTTTAAATTAGAGGCAAGCTCGAGTACTATCGAGCTATCTGGGCAAAGTAACATTGTTAATGAAACTTATGATATTGATGCCAAAGTAATGCCGGCCATTAGTGATGCAGTGCCTGTGGCTACTTACTTGGCTGGCGGTGGATTGATAGGATTAGGTGTTTGGCTGGTGGATGATCAATTATTTGACGGTCAGCTGATTGACAAAATTATTGATAAAGTGGTGGAATTTAAATATAAAATCACAGGTCCATGGGATGAGCCTGTGATTGAAAATACATCAACAATTTTATGATCGAACAATTACTAGATGATCACCATCTAAATCAACAAAAAATTTATTCTTTACTCGAATCTTTGTCAGAAAATACCTCGGATTATGCCGATCTGTATTTTCAATATTCAGTTTCTGAATCGTGGTTTTTGGAAGAAAGCATTGTTAAATCAGGTACTTATAATATTAGCCATGGTGTTGGTACTCGCTGCGTCAGCGGTGAGCAAACAGGCTTTGCTTATTCAGATGATCTTAATATTAAAGCTATTCAAAAGGCTGTTGATTTTGCTAAAGGTATTAGTACAACAAATATGCCTGTTAAATTGCAAACCTTTCAATCAGTGCCAGAGATTGCTAAATATAGCGGACTAAACCCATTGGGAAGTTTAACTTCCCAGGAAAAAGTTGATTTTTTAAAACGTATTGATGTTCTAGCTAGAAAAGAGCCAAAAGTAAAGCAAGTCAGCGCTTCTATTTCTGGTGCTTATTCTGAAGTATTAATTGCTTCTAGTGATGGTGTTTATCAAAAAGACTATCGCCCTATGGTTCGAGTTAGTGTTAGTGTGATTGTTGAACACGACGGTCGTATTGAATCTGCTTCAAGTGGTGGTGGCGGTCGTTATGATTATCGTTATTTTATTGATCACAACCTTGATGAAATTTATGTGGCTGAAGCCATTAGACAAGCGTTAGTAGCGCTAGAAGCAAAAGGCGCTCCTGCTGGAAATATGCCAGTTATTTTAGGCCCTGGTTGGCCAGGTGTTTTACTGCATGAGGCGATTGGTCATGGCTTAGAAGGAGATTTTAACCGCAAAGGTTCTTCTGTTTTTTCAGGTCGAATTGGTGAAAAAGTGGCTAGTAACAAATGTACAATTGTTGATAATGGAACTTTAGCCAATCGTCGTGGTAGCTTAACTATCGACGATGAAGGTGTGCCAACTAAAAATACCACATTGATTGAAAATGGCATTCTTAAAGGTTATTTGTTTGACAAAATGAATGCAAGACTAATGGGGCTTGAATCAACAGGCAATGGCCGTCGAGAGTCTTATGCGCACATACCTATGCCTAGGATGACAAATACCTATATGCTTAACGGTGAAGATTCTTTAGGTGACATGATCGCCTCGGTTGATGAAGGGATTTATGCAGTAAATTTTGATGGTGGTCAGGTTGATATCACTTCAGGAAAATTTGTTTTTAGTGCGAATGAGGCCTATTTAATCAAGAATGGAAAAATCTCTCATCCAGTTAAAGGTGCAACGCTAATTGGCTCTGGTGACGAGGTGCTCAAGAAAATCTCGATGGTTGCTAATGATTTGAAGCTTGATGGCGGTATTGGTATTTGCGGTAAAGATGGCCAATCTGTACCTGTTGGTGTTGGCCAGCCAAGCCTTAAAATTGATGAACTAACCGTTGGCGGAACGCAAATATGATTGACAAGCAAAAATTTCAAGAAATCAAAGAAATTATGGGTGATGGTTTTGATGATTTTATTAAATTATTTTTACAAGAGTTGCAAGCAGATATAGATATTTTGCAACACACAGCTGATTTTGATATAATTCATCTTAAAGCCCATTCACAGAAATCAAGTTGTTTGTTAATGGGCGCTATAGAATTGGCTGATATTTTTTTACACATTGAACAATTAGCAAAAGATAAAAAAAACGTAGTAAAATTAATAGATAAACTACCCGTGTTATTGAAAAAAATTAGTCAAATTTTATGAAAAAAAGTATTTTAATTGTTGATGATCAACTGCTAATTCGTCAGGCGCTTGTGGCTATGTTAAGTAAGCATGATGAATTTAAAGTAGTGGGAGAGGCTAGTAGCGGCGAACAAGCCATTGAAATAGCGAAAACACAACAACCTGCTTTGGTATTGCTTGATATACATATGCCAATCATGGATGGCGAGACAACCGCCAAAGAAATTTGTAAAATTCTACCTAATAGTTATATTTTAGCCTTGAGTGGGGTTAAGGATAAATCTCGTATCGGCCAGCTTTTTCATTCGGGTATTGACGGGTTTTTATCTAAAGATAGTATTAATGCTGAAAAATTAATTGTTGCTATTAATACCATTCTTGCCGGTGATATTTATCTTGATGAGCATATTTTTGCAAGCAATATAAAAGACGGTGTTAATATTAATAGCATTATTGCTGATTCAATTGGCAATCAATTAACCAAACGTGAAAAAGAAATTTTAATACTACTCACTCAGGGTTTGAATAATATTCAAATAGGTGCTAAATTATTTATTAGTGATAAAACAGTTGCCAAACATCGTGAAAATATTATGCGTAAGAGTCATAGTAATAACATTGCCCAATTGATTAACTATGCTAAAGATGCTGGTTTTATTAATTAGTTAACAACCTACGCTAAACACCGTATTTACAAGCAAAATCAACAATATACGCCATTCAGCGTATGTTCATTTTTAATCTCAACCGTATAATTTGCACCATCTCTTGAGGAGCAAGAGATTTAAAAAAACTTT
>FXLX01000015.1:37505-44204 GCA_900180385.1 uncultured Candidatus Thioglobus sp.
ATTGAGTTTGCAGTATCAGTAAGCAAAGCAGACTCTACTATGACAGTAACCCCTGCTGCTATCAGTGCAACACAAGCTTCTGGTAACTATGCTGCGAATGTTACTTTGACGATTGCTGCGGTTTAAAAAAACTGAGTAATAAATATGCTACAATCGCCTCAGATTTTTTAGTCTGAGGCGATTTTTTTTGGAGAATAACAATGAATTTTTTACTACTACTATCAACCTTAATTAGTTTGAATGCTTTTGCATGGAATGTTTCACCCATGAGTCAAGACATTGAGCCTGGACAAAGAACTTTTCAGATAAAAATTAATAATAAAAACGGTAAAGAGCCTTTAGCGGTAAGACTTAAAGCTATGAAAAGAGACACCGATGAATTTGCCAAAGATAAACTTAACAACACCAATGATTTGCTTATTTTTCCTAGGCAAATGATTGTTGCTGCTGGCAAGCAAGTGGTTGCTAGAGTATCGGTGCGTACGCCTAACACGGGCACACAAGAAAAACCATATCGTTTGATTATTGATCAAATCCCAGTTAAAAAAACAGCTGATGAGCGTGGTATTAAAGTTTTGACTCGTTATTTAACCAGTATTTATTTAATACCTAAGGCGCGTAAAGTGGAAGATTTTTCTATTCGCTCTGCGCAAATTAAAAATAATAATATTGAAATTATTGCAAGCAATCAGGGTAATTATCATAAAGTATTGTTACCAAGCTCAGTTAAAGTGGGCAATCAGGAGATTAATCAGAAGTTTGCAGTTAAAAATATCTTACCAGGAAAATCCATCAAGATAATATTGCCAATTGATAGCAAAAATTTTAGCTCAGGTCAAAATTTAAGTTTTGACAATACTTGTATGGTTTGCCCTAAAGGAGAGAAGTACCAAATTAAATTACAGTAAGTAGCGTACATGCGTAAATTTTTCTATATTTTAATTTTATTGATATCGTCAGCTAGTGTATTAGCTGACGATATTTTTTTTGATGAAGTGATTGCCTCAGATATGTCATCAAGTATTTTATCTGATAGTACCGATATGTTAATTGCCCCTTTGATTTTACTGGGTAAAAAATCAGGTGAAATCAGTGTTAATGTCAGAATGGATATGTCGGTTGCTTCAATCGAGGTAGAAAAGTTATTAAGTGTTACTAAACGTTATTTAAAGTCTGAAATTTACCGGCAAATATCAACCATAAAAGATGATTTTGTATTAACCGAAGAGTTGCCACAAAGTATCGAAGTTATTCTGGATGAGTTGTTAAATGTGGTTATTAATTTAACCCCTGAAGCCATGAAAAATTTAACCCTTAATGTGTTTAGCAATAAGCCAAAATTACGAACAAAATTAAAAAATCCTATCAATTCTTTAATTAATGATGTGAATGTTAAATTTAGCCATCAAACTACCAGCGAGGTTGATGTAGGTGTAAAAAGCGCGTTGCGGGTTAATCGTTTTCTATTGACTGGAAACAGTGTTTATAAAAATGGCAAAATGGATTTTTTCAAAGACAATTTGTTATTGAATTATGAAAAATCGAATAAAAATTATTTACTAGGTTGGCAACGCCCACCTAGATTTTCTGGGGTTAATTCGCAGTCTTTATTGGGTTTATCAATTGGCAATACAGCGCTCAATAATTATATTGTATTAGAATCTAGCAGACGTTATGTTGATCTGATTTATCCCGCTAATATTAAGGTTTATATTGGCGATATTTTGCACAGTGAAAATGATTACAAATCTGGCAAACATGTACTAGATATTCCACTTAACATTGAGCCATCAATCATTACCTTGAAAATTGAAGATATTTATGGACGCCTAGAGTCTATTGCTTTTGAATTTGCGGGGGATTTTTCCAACAATATTCCTCAAAAGAATCAATATTTATATTTTGCTTCGATTGGCAAAGATACGCAAAATCAAGTTCGTGTTTATGCTGGATTAGAATTTGGATTAAATCGATTGTCTAAAATATCAATGGCCGCTAATTTAGACAATGATAATCAAGTATTGGGCGTTACCCACTATCAATTATTAAAAAAAATTAATTTTGAAAATGTTTTATCGTTATCTAAAAGCCATAAAAATACAGGTGCCGCTTTTAAATCTAAGTTGTTGCTTAATAAATTAAATACGTATTTAGAGTTTGATTTTAAGAAAAATTTCACCATTAATAACAAACTACAGGCTAATAAAAAAAACTTATTAGCCAGAGTGAGGTTAATACCGATTGAAAAATTAGCCCTTAATTTAAAAGTAGAGTACAAGCAGATAGACAATAAAACCGATTATTCTCTATCTTCTAAATATAAATTTAACAAAAACCTTTCGGCTGGATTTTCGTATGAAAAAAATGATAATAGCACGATGCGTTTTTCTCTTGATTGGTCATTTGGAGGGCAAACCAAAGTTAAGGCTTTGTTCGATAATCAAGATTATAAGTTTGGTGTTAGACATGATTTCAATGATAATCAAGCTATTGAGGTTCAACATTACAACCAAGGTTCATTTGTAGTTTTTGAAGACAATTCAAGTATATTTAAAAATAAATTCAAGGTAGATGAAAAAAATAATAAAGAACCAATCATCACTGCAAATAGCCAATTTTCTATTGTTTCAAGTGGTCTAAAATCAGCACTAGCGCCGGTGATTGGTAATAATGGTTTTGTTGTTTTTGAAGCAGGAGAGGGTCTAGAACATAATATTGAGGTGAATTATGCCAATGCTGTTTGTTTATTAAAAAAAAGCGATTATTGTGCTATGAAATTACCCAACGATAAATCAATCCTACCTCATTATAAATTAGATGAAATTGGTTTCAATGAGAAAATCAGTGGCATAGAAGAGGCTTTATTTGTGCCAAAAAAAAGCGGCATCACACATTTGATAGATAGTGTAAAGGTTTATTTTGTGCAGGCAATTATGCTTGATAATAACAAACCAGTAGATTTATTAGTTGGCAGTTTAATTGATAGTAAAAATAACAAAACTGACGTTTTTACCGATGAATCTGGACAGATATTTGCCCAATTGGGAGTGGGTAAATACCAGTTATCTTTCCCAGGATTTAAATCGATAGATATTAATATTAGAGATATTGATGCAAAAGAAGATATGATTAATTTATCAGAAATAGCTTTAATACGCAACACGCCCGAAGCTGGATTTAGCCGAAGTCCGGCTTCGGAATTCAGAAATCATTAATACATTAATAAAGATAGTTGAATTAGATATAATTAACCACCTACTTATTTTTGATAAAATACAACTATGTTAGAGAATTATCTACCCATTATTGTGTTTATTGTATTGGGTCTTGGCTTTGGTGCAGGACCGATGTTAATCGGTTATTTGCTCGGCCCTAGTAAGCCCAATGAAGAGAAGAGCTCTCAGTTTGACTGTGGCTTTCCGCCGTTTGAAGATTCGCGCATGTATTTCAATGTACGTTATTATTTAGTTGCTATTCTATTTATCTTGTTCGATTTAGAAATGGCTTTCGTTTTTCCTTGGGCGGTAGTTCAATCAGATTTAGGCTGGTTTGGCTTTATTGCTATGAGTATTTTCTTATTTTTATTAGTTGTCGGTTTTATTTACGAATGGAAGAATGGGGCGCTGGAATGGGAATAAGCTTCATCTTCTTACCTTTAACTGTGTTGAACTTGAAAAATCTTCAGTTACATAGTTGCGCCTATGCGCCTTCAAATTTCTCTGTGTTCGTCTTGCTGAAAGAAAAAAAATTCGCCTATTTTGTAAGGGGCTTGCATGGCTATTGAAGGGTTAATGAAAGAAGGTTTTGTTACCACTTCCCTTGACAGTGTTATTAACTGGGCAAGAACAGGATCATTATGGCCAATGACATTTGGTTTAGCCTGTTGCGCCGTAGAAATGATGGAAGCAGGCTCTTCGCGTTATGACCTAGATCGCTTTGGTATTGTATTTAGACCAACGCCACGTCAATCAGATTTAATGATTGTTGCTGGCACTTTAACCAACAAAATGGCACCTGCATTAAGAAAAGTTTACGATCAAATGCCGGAGCCTAAATGGGTAATTTCCATGGGTTCATGTGCAAATGGCGGTGGTTATTATCATTATTCTTATGCGGTGGTTCGCGGCTGTGATCGTATTGTTCCGGTTGATGTGTATGTGCCTGGTTGCCCACCAACAGCGGAAGCACTGCTTTATGGCATCATGCAATTGCAAGACAAAATTCGTCGCACCAATACCATTGCACGTACATAGACTATGCAAAAATTATTAGAACAATTAGAAGAAATTTTTGACTCTAGCAATGTTATTTCGTCTTATGGTGAGTTAACATTGACTGTGGCCAGTGAAGACATTATTGGTACCTGCTTAAAGTTGCGCGACAAACTAGAATTCGATACATTGATGGACTTATGTGGCGTTGATTATTTAACCTATGGGCAGTCTGAATGGGCAGGAGATGCAAGCAATTCTGGATATTCTAGAGGCCGAAGTGCTCAAGGTGGTGAAGACAGACATCAGCAGCGTTTCGCAGTTGTTTACCATTTGCTTTCTGTTAGTAAAAATTACCGTATCCGCGTTAAAGCTTTTGTTGACGAGGCCGAACCAATTATTAAGTCTGTTACTGATATCTGGGCATCGGCTGATTGGTACGAACGTGAAGCCTTTGATTTAATGGGTATTTTGTTTGAAAACCATACAGATTTACGTCGAATTTTGACTGATTATGGTTTTGTTGGGCATCCATTACGTAAAGATTTCCCAATGATTGGCGAAGTAGAAATGCGTTATGATGAAGAGCTTGGTCGTGTTGTTTATGAAAAAGTAAGTATCGAGCCAAATATTAGTGTTCCAAGGGTAATCAGAAAATAACATGGCTGAAATTAGAAACTATACACTTAACTTTGGTCCACAACATCCGGCAGCGCACGGTGTATTACGCCTAATCTTGGAAATTGATGGCGAGGTTATTGAGTGTGCTGATCCACATATTGGCTTACTGCATCGTGGCACTGAAAAGCTTGTAGAATCAAAACCATACAATCAGTCAATTGGTTATATGGATCGACTAGATTACGTATCGATGATGTGTAATGAGCATGCTTATGTGATGGCAATTGAAACCATGCTTGAGTTAGAGGTGCCAGAGCGTGCTCAATATATTCGAGTGATGTTTGATGAAATCACCCGTATCTTAAATCACCTAATGTGGCTAGGTACGCACGCATTAGATGTTGGTGCAATGAGTATTTTCTTATACGCATTCCGCGAACGTGAAAAGTTAATTGATTGTTATGAAGCAGTATCAGGCTCACGCATGCATGCAACTTATTATCGTCCAGGCGGTGTTTATCGTGATCTGCCAGATAAAATGCCTAAATATTTAAAAACGGACACACGTACTGATAAAGAAATCGAAAAAATGAATGAAAATCGTCAAGGTTCTTTGTTAGATTTTATCGATGATTTTGTTAAAGAATTTCCACGTCATATTAAGCAATATGATGACTTATTGACAGAAAACCGAATTTGGAAGCAGCGCCTAGTTAATATCGGTATTGTTTCCGCAAAGCGTGCAAAACAGTTGGGCTTTACCGGTCCAATGTTGCGTGGTTCTGGCGTTGCCTGGGATCTTAGAAAAAATCAACCATATGCAGTTTATGACAAATTAGAGTTTGATATTCCAATTGGTGTCACGGGTGATAGTTATGATCGTTACTTGGTGCGTATGGAAGAGTTGCGTCAGTCAAATAAAATTATTGGACAATGTATAACTTGGCTTAAAGCCAATCCTGGTTCGGTCATTAGCGATGATAAAAAAGTTGCGCCACCTAAGCGTGCAGACATGAAAGACGATATGGAATCGCTAATTCATCACTTTAAATTATTCACTGAAGGTTATTCACTACCAGAAGGCGAGGTGTATCGCGCAGTTGAACACCCTAAGGGCGAGTTTGGTATTTATTTAATTTCAGATGGCGCTAATAAACCTTATAGAGTTAAGATCAGAGCGCCAGGTTTTGCGCATTTAGCCTCAATGAATGAGATGACCAAGGGGCATATGTTATCTGATGTGGTAACTATCATTGGAACGCAGGATATTGTATTTGGAGAAATTGACCGATGAGAAATTTCGTCTTTTTTGATTCTACGGTGTTATATTGCCAAAATACTCTATCACATAGTTTTACTATGCTCATTCGTATTTTTTACAATATACCTTGTAAAATACAAAAAATACTCGCTTCTAAAGTTAAGAGGGTTGCATAATGATTTCAAATGGCGCAAAAAAACAAATAGACAGCTGGATTGCAAAATATCCCCAAGGCAAGCAGAGCTCGGCAGTGATGGAAGCTTTAAAGGTTGTTCAGGCGGAAAATAACAACCAGTTGAGTCATGATTTGATTCAAGCGGTTGCTGATTATCTTGATATGCCAGGTATTGCTGCAGCAGAAGTGGCTACTTTTTATGAAAACTACAATCATCAGCCTGTAGGTAAGCACATGATACGTTTTTGTCATAATATTTCGTGCATGCTAAATGGCGCAGATGATTTGATCTTGCATCTTGAGACTAAATTAGGTGTTAAAACTGGTCAGGTCACTAAAGATGGATTGGTTAGCGTTAAAAAAGTAGAATGTTTAGGTGCGTGTGTTGGTGCGCCAATGTTTCAAATTGGCGATCAATATTATGAGAATTT
>FXLX01000016.1 GCA_900180385.1 uncultured Candidatus Thioglobus sp.
AAACACCATTCATTACACAAAATAGTAGATGAAGCACATAATATCCTTTCCAGTAATTCTGATAGAGAAAGCAAGGAGTGGAAAGACTATCGCCTTGAAACTTTTGAAGAAATAATAAAAGAAGGTCGTAAATTTAATGTTTTTATGACTATTGCCAGTCAAAGACCATCGGACATTTCAACGACAATTATATCCCAACTACATAATTATTTTTTACATAGACTGATAAACAATAATGATTTGTTAGCAGTTGAGAAAACCATTTCTTATTTAGATAAAGTTTCCGCTGACTCTATTCCGAATTTAGCAACTGGAACATGTATTTTGGCAGGATTAATGGCAAAAATCCCAGTAGTGATTAAGGTTAATGAAATCGAAGATATAAAAAATCAACCACAAAGTCATAATATAGACTTAATTAAAGGGTGGAAATAGTAACCAAAAAGCGGACATAATATTAGATATTGAAAATTCAAGTATCAATAAAAAGGATGAAGGTTTTGGCATTAAATCTTATTTGGGGAGTAAGCCAACTTTATTAAATGCGTCCGGAAATACTAACTTTATTTTTAAAGTTAAAAATCTACCATCTAAATACTTAGACGAAATTAACGCAATCAATACAAGAACTAAATTAAAAGACCGTATTGAAAAAATATATAAACTTGGAGGAGGGTTAGAATTTTTCAAAATTGAAAGGGATACAATGAGATATAATTTAGAATTAATTGATAGTAATATGCCTGAAATTATTTCTAAAATGTTGATAGAGTTTTTTGTAAATAGAACTTCTTCAATAAAGAAAAATATACAAGAAGTAATATCCGCCAAAAATCTAAATACTGCTAACTCAGAAGATTTTCAGTCTCTTGAAATAAAAATAAAACGCCTACTAGTTGCAATTTTACTGGGATTTTTTGCAGATAAAAAATGGGATGGTCACTATAACGCCAAAGGCTAAAAATACTTAAGCTTGTTTAGTACGTTAGAGTTACCCCCCTACATAGGGATTAATTATTCAGTCTTGGCATTAGTATGCAGTATACTTCCCATAAGTTGGTCTTCTGTAGCTGGGGCAGCAGTGGTACGTCATAAGATTGTCGGTCTAAACACTGATTAACCAGTAATCAAATACTTTTCAGCGTGCTCAATATCCTCAACTAAACCACTCAGTACAATGTGATCATTGTCACGAATTCGCGTTTCTTCAGAAGGGTTTTCACCCCTAACATGTCCACGTTTAATCGCCTCAACTTTGACATTATAACTTTCTAATTTCAGTTCTTTTAGGCGACGACCAATGGCATACATCGAGCCTTCAACCAATACACTATGAATAATACCTTTCATCACTTGATGCTGCTCCATCGGATTATCATCCTCACCAGGATAAAAATTTTCAAGAATTTTATATCGATCTTGACGAATTTGACGCGTCTGCCTTAATACTTTACTGGCTGGCTGACCAATCATTAGCATCAAATGCGAAGCCAGCATAATGCTAGATTCAAAAGTATCAGGAATTACCTCTGTCGCTCCCGCTTCAAATAACTCATTGAGATGTGAATCATCCAATGTGCGCACTAAAATAGGTAATTCTTTATTAAGCTGTCTAGTCGTTTTAATTATTTTTAATGTGGCATAAAAATCACTAAAGGTAATAATCATTACCTTGGCTTTATTGATTTCTGCCGCCATTAAAATACTTTGCTTAGCTGCATCACCATAGTAAACCGCCTCACCCGCATCTTGAGCCTCATGTACACGCTTAATATCCATATCTAGTACAACAAACGCATGGTTTGCCTTATGCAAAAATCGCTCAACTGTTTGACCAACACGACCAAATCCACACAAAATAACATGGCCACTTAGGTATTTACTCTCCTCAATAATGGTATTTTCTATTTCTTGATTATTATTAGAATAAGAATCTTTATGTATAAATTTTGCAATTTTTCCATTAAATTTAATCATAAATGGCGTTATCGACATACTCAACACCGCAGCGGTTAATAAAATATTACCCGTTTCATTGGGTAGTAAATCAAACGCGAAGGCCAAGCTTAGTAATACTAAACCAAACTCTCCCACTTGTGACAAAGACAAGGCGATACGTAAAGATATACCACCCTCTTTACCAAACAATCGAGCAGTTACATAAAGAATACTTCCTTTGATCAAGATAATCGCCAGAGTAATCAATATAATAACCAAAAAATGTTGGGCTAATATTTCAAGGGAAATAGACATACCGATGGTGACAAAAAACAGCCCTAATAAAATATCCTGAAAAGGCCTAATATCCGCCTCAATCTGATGTCGATATTCGGTTTCACTAAGCATTGTGCCCGCCAAAAAAGCACCTAATGTCATCGACAGCCCCATTTCTTCAGTAAAGGCTGCTGCGCTTAATGCGACGGTTAAAACCGTCAAGGTAAAAAGTTCTTGAGACTTAGCACTGGCTACCTCATGAAATAGTGGTTTAAGTAAATATTTGCCAATCATATGAATCAAAACAACTACAAACATACCTTTTAAAAAAGCTATGCCTAACACCCAAGATATACTCTCACCACCGTCACCATTCATTGCCAAAGCAGGAATAAGAATCAACAATGGAATAACCATAATATCTTGAAAAATAAGAATGCCTAGCGCAGAACGACCGTGTCGAGATTTAATTTCAGATTGTTCGGTTAATTGTTTAATCACAATAGCGGTTGAAGAAAGTGCAAAAGCACTTGCAATAACAATACTGGTGTTTGTATCCAAACCTGCCAAATAAGTAATCAAATAAATCACAATGGCAGTTGTAAAAACCTGAACAGCGCCCATGCCAAATACTTGTTTTCGCATGGCGATCATCTGTCCAATAGAGAATTCCAAACCAATTGCAAATAATAAAAATACAATGCCAAACTCAGCTAAAGCCTCAATATTTTCCGCTTTCTCAATAAATCCAAATCCATTTGGACCAACAATAACACCTACAATAATGTAGCCCAAAATAGGTGGAAAATGCAAACGACGCGATATAGAAACCGTTATCACAGTAATGGCAAGTAACAAAACAATTTGTACTAATAAGTGTTCGTTCATAATTAAATAAAAATACTAATTCTATTATTTTAAAAAGCCCCATTATAAATCAATTCAAGGCACTTTCTTAAATTGCTGGCATGATGACGCCAAAGTAACTGTTGAAGTTGTGGCTTACGGTCCTGGACTAGGGATTTTAACACCGGATAATAAGAATGCATCTCGTGTTGAAAAGATGACGATGGACAACATCACCTTCAGTGCTTGTCAAAACACCATGAATGGCATTAAGAAAAAGAAAGGCCACTTTTCAAAGCTAACAGATGGCGTAACCATTACTCCTTCTGGTGTAGTTCGCATTGGTGAATTGCAACAACAAGGCTATCCTTATATTAGACCTTAAGCAGTAATTATTACTTCAATAAAAAAGGCGCTTTAAGCGCCTTTTTTATTGGGTTATTTCTCTAAAGCAATATCCAGCACTTCATCAATCCACTTAACCTTGATAACATTAAGCTTGCCTTTAATTTTTTCAGGCACCTCAGAAAGCTCGCGCTCATTATCGTCAGGAATGATAACCGTCTTGATACCACCGCGTAATGCCGCTAACATCTTTTCCTTAAGGCCGCCAATTGGGGTAATCTCGCCTCTTAGAGTGATCTCACCTGTCATGGCTACATCCGCCTTAACCTTGCGACCAGTTAGCACCGATACTAATGCAGTACACATTGCTGCACCCGCACTTGGGCCGTCTTTAGGGGTTGAACCATCAGGTACATGAATATGAATATCTAGTTTTTCTTGGAAATCTTTAGAAATTTTTAGCTCTTTAGCACGCGTGCGCACCACACTCATCGCTGCTTGAATAGACTCTTTCATCACATCGCCTAATTGGCCAGTATAGTTAAGCTTGCCTTTGCCCTTATAAGCGGTAGCCTCAATGGTAAGCAAGTCACCGCCCACTGACGTCCAAGCAAGACCTGTCACTTCACCAATTTGATTATTTTCTTCAGCTAAACCAAAGCGATGTTTTTTAACACCTAGATATTTCTCTAAATTTTTATCACTAATCGTTGCCTTGGTTTTACGCTTTTTAATAACCACCTCTTTAACCACTTTTCGGCAAATAGTACTAATGGTTCTGCTCAAGCCACGCACACCCGCTTCACGCGTGTAGTAGCGAATAATATCTAAAATTGCTGAATCTTTAAAATTAATTTCACTAGCCTTAACACCATTATTTTCCATCGCTTGCTTGATTAGATGACGTTTGGCAATTTCAAGTTTTTCGTCTTCGGTATAACCCGACAGCTCAATAATTTCCATTCTATCTAATAATGGCTGTGGCAAGTCTAGCGAGTTGGCCGTAGCCACAAACATCACCTGAGAAAGGTCATAATCTACTTCTAAATAATGATCATTAAAGGTGTGATTTTGCTCAGGATCTAGCACTTCAAGCATAGCAGAAGATGGATCTCCACGATAATCACTGGCCATTTTTTCAATTTCATCAAGCAAAAATAAAGGATTTTTTACCTTTACTTTTTGCATTTTTTGCACGATTGAACCTGGCATAGCACCAATATAGGTACGTCGATGACCACGAATCTCCGCTTCATCACGAACACCACCTAAAGCCATGCGCACGTATTTACGATTAACTGCTTTGGCGATAGACTCACCCAATGAGGTTTTACCCACGCCTGGAGGTCCAACCAAACATAAAATATTGGCTTTATTATGCGAGACGCGTGTTTGTACGGCCAAGTGCTCCAAAATTCGCTCTTTTACTTTGTTTAAGCCGTAATGATCATCATCAAGAATTTTTTGTGCTTTTTTAAGATCCTTGTTGATAATGGTTTTTTTCTTCCATGGAACTTCGCATAAATTCTCAATATAGGTACGAATGATAGAGGCATCAGAAGAATTTGATGACATACGTGATAACTTCTTTAACTCACTCTGAGCTTTCTCCTTAACCACTTTAGGCATTTTTGCCTTGTTAATGCTAAGCTGTAATTCTTCAATTTCATTTTCATCTTCTGCTTGACCCAACTCTTTTTGGATTGATTTCATCTGTTCATTCAGATAATAATCGCGCTGATTACCTTCCATCTGCTTGCGCACGCGAGATTGAATCTTGTGCTCGGTATCAAGTACTTCAATTTCACTTTGAATCACAGTTAAGATTTTATTTAGCCTATCTTGAGCTTTATCACCACCTAATAAGGCTTGTTTTTCTGATACTTTAAGAGATAAATTTGCAATAATAACATCACTAAAACGCTCAACATCAGTCACATCTTTAAGCATTTTTAAAACTTCTTCTGGAATTTTTTTATTAAGCTTAATGTATTTTTCAAAACTGTCTAACGCCAGTCTCATCATCGCTTCAACTTCAGTGTCATTTTCAATTGACAAAGATAATTCACTTAATTGAACTTCGCTGTATTCTTCAAGATCAATAATCGCTTCAACTTTAGCACGCTTAACACCCTCTACTAAAACCTTAATAGTGCCGTCTGGTAGTTTTAGCATTTGCAAAATAGTTGCTAATGTACCAACTTCATGCAGATCATCGTATTGAGGATTTTCAATTTTATCGTCTTTTTGAGTTACCAGAAAGATGTATTTATTAGTGCCCATTGCCTGGGTAATAGCGTTGATTGAGGTATCTCTACCAACAAATAATGGCATAACCGTATGTGGAAATATCACCACATCTCTAAGCGGTAGTAACGGAACATTCTCAAGATTTAAATCGATTTTTTCTATTTCGGGCTTTGTTCCCATAACAACTTAACACCTTTCTTGTTTAATAATTTAGATAGATAGTGGTGAGTAACGTTAATTTCAAGTATCCAGCGACCAAAATCATCCACCTTTTCGTTGTGGATATAGCCAATATTATGAATTTCACTTCGAATATAAGCACTCATCACGTCCAACTCTATCTTTGCACGCGTCATCATACCACTCAGCTGCTCTGCAAGCGCTAGATATAACAAATCAATACCCTCACCCGTTTTGCTAGAAATCCAAACTCGATACACTCTGCCAGATTCATCTCGATCTAAACGAGGCTTAACGCTTTCTTCCATGCAATCAATTTTATTCATCACTAAGATTGTTGGAATTTTGCTAGCACCAATTTCATTAATAATTTTTTCAACCTGGCCAATTTTTTCAATATTGTACTCGTCAGCCGCATCGACAATATGCAATAGCACATTAGAGCGCTTAGTCTCCTCTAGCGTGGACTTAAAAGCGTCAACCAGATCATGAGGTAAGTCTTGAATAAAACCCACTGTATCGGCAATAACAGCCTCGCCTGAAGCTGGCAACATAACACGTCTAATAGTTGAATCTAAGGTTGCAAAAAGTTGGTCGTTAGCAAATACTTGAGCATTGGTCAGGGTGTTGAATAAAGTTGATTTTCCAGCATTGGTATAGCCTGCCAGTGCAATCATTGGTAATTCGTTTTTGGTACGTGACTTACGTCCTAAATCACGCTGTTTATGCACTTTATCTAAGCGCTTAGTGATATTTTTAATACGTACTGCAATCAAGCGCTTATCGGTTTCTAGCTGGGTCTCACCTGGACCACGCATGCCGATACCACCTTTTTGACGCTCAAGGTGTGTCCAACCACGCACTAAACGCGTTGATAGGTGGCGCAGTTGTGCCAACTCAACTTGTAATTTTCCTTCAAAAGAATTTGCCCTTAAAGCGAAAATATCCAAAATCAAGCCAGTACGGTCCATCACCTGACACTCTAATATTTTTTCTAGATTACGCTCTTGAGAAGGGGAAAGCTCTGGCGAGAATATGACCAAATCAAGCTCGAGCTCTTTAACCATTTGTGCAATTTCATCAACCTTGCCGGTGCCAATATAATATTGAGCCTTGGCTGAATTTCGATTAACTTGAATAGAGTCAATGATATCCAGGCCCGATGACTCGGCTAGCTCTTTAAATTCGGATTTTGCATTATGAATATTACGTGTTGAAGGTAGTTCAACATAAACCAACAAGGTTCGTTCACCTTGTCCTACAGCATCTTTTTGACGATCAAATAATTCCAATTAAATAAAGCCTAACCAGCCTTTTTGGCAGATTTATCTGATTTTAATTTTTTTTCAGACTTATAAACAATCAGTGGATCTTTGCTTTTTGCAACCACATCTTTATCAATAACCACTTCAAAAACTTCTTTCAATGAAGGTAACTCAAACATAGTATCAAGCAACAAGTCTTCTAGAATTGATCTTAAACCTCTAGCGCCAGTTTTACGGGTAATGGCTAATTTAGCAATCGCAACCAAAGCTGACTTTTTAAAGGTTAGCTTAACACCTTCTAATTTAAAAATCTCTTGGAATTGCTTAACAACAGAATTCTTTGGCTTGGTTAATATTTGTATTAAGGCCTCTTCATCTAATTCGCCCAATGCTGTTTGCACAGGTAGACGGCCTACTAATTCTGGAATCAACCCAAATTTAATTAAATCTTCCGGCTGAAGAAGCTCAAATAAATCAGTCAAACTTTTCTTTTTGTTATTATCCTTAACCGCAGCAGAAAAACCAATGCCTGTTGTTTTTTCAACACGACGGCCAATAATAGCATCTAGGCCATCAAATGCACCACCACAAATAAATAGTATTTTTGAAGTGTCGACGTCAATGGTTTCTTGATTTGGATGCTTACGCCCACCTTGTGGTGGAACGCTTGCAACTGTACCTTCGATAAGCTTAAGCATGGCTTGCTGCACGCCTTCACCTGACACGTCACGGGTAATTGAAGGCGAATCAGAGCGACGTGAAATTTTGTCAATTTCATCAATAAAAATAATACCGCGCTCTGCACGAGCAGGATCAAAATCACATTTTGACAATAAACTCTTAATAAGATTTTCAACATCATCGCCCACATATCCCGCCTCTGTAAGCGTGGTAGCATCAGCAACCGTAAATGGCACATCCAGAATCCTAGCCAAAGTTTGAGCCAATAACGTTTTACCCGAGCCAGTTGGGCCAATCATCAGAATGTTAGATTTATCTAGCTCAACATCATTTGAAATATAATCACTTTTCAAACGCTTGTAATGATTGTAAACCGCTACTGATAAAACTTTTTTAGAATGATCTTGATCAATCACGTATTCATTTAAAAAATCACGCAATTGCATTGGTGTGTAATCCCAATCTTGATATTCTTGCATAATTTCAGTTACTGACTGCTCTTCGATTAGGTCATGACAAGATTCAATACATTCGTTACAAATGTAGACGCCAGGACCTGCAATCAGACGATCAACCTCTGATTTTAATTTGCCACAAAATGAACAAGAGAGTTCTTTTTTATCGTCTTCTACCATGATTAACGCTTATCTAGTACTTTATCAATTAACCCGTAATCTGCTGAATCTGCTGCTGACATAAAGTTATCTCTGTCTGTATCTTTTTCAATTGCCTTAAGACTCTTACCTGTGTGTAATTTCAAAATTTCGTTAAGCTTTTGTCTGACTGTTAAGATCTCTTTTGCATGAATATCAATGTCACTGGCTTGACCAGAAAAACCACCTAAAGGCTGATGAATCATCATTCTTGCATGTGGCAAAGCGAAACGCTTATCTTTAGCACCGGCTGTTAACAACAACGCCCCCATTGAAGCCGCTTGACCAATACATAACGTTGAAACATCTGGCTTAATAAACTGCATGGTGTCATAAATAGCCAAACCAGCAGTTACTGAACCACCTGGAGAATTAATATATAAATGAATGTCTTTCTCAGGATTTTCAGATTCTAAAAATAACATCTGAGCCACAACCACATTAGCCATGTAATCTTCAACTGGGCCCACTAAAAAAATAATTCGTTCTTTTAAAAGTCGCGAATAAATATCATAAGCACGCTCACCACGGGCAGATTGCTCTACCACCATTGGGATTTGATTCAGATTGTTAATATCCATATATTAAGCTTTCTCAGTAATTTCAGTAAATTTTTTCTTAACTTTTTTAATTTTAGCCTTGTCTAAGATTAAGTCTTGAACCATCTTTTCAACAATCATCAACTCAACACTTGATTTTCTTGTTAAGTCTTCATTGTAATAATCAACCATTTGCTGTGCATTTTCACCATAAGATTCTGACATTTCCTTGATTCGTGCATCGATTTGCTCCATGTTGACGGTCATTTTATTGTCACTTGATACTTGGTTAATCATCAAACCTAGCTTAACACGACGCTCCGCTTCTTCATTAAAAATTGAAGCTGGCATATCAGCTGGTGCTGTTTGGCCTTGCTGTTGCATGCGCTCTTGCATTTCTTCTAACAAGTTTCGCGCTTCTGCGTCAATACTACCTTGTGGTACATCAAATTTATTCGCTTCAGCTAAGGCATTAAATAACGCATCTTTGTTTAGCTGATCAATGCGACCATCAATTTCAGTACGCATTTGCCCTTTCATGCTTACTAACAATGCGTCCATGTTATCTTCACCAAATTTCTTCGCAAATGCCGCGTCAAGCTTAGGCTCTTTTGGGGAGCTTACCGCTTTAATGGTAATGTTGAATTTAACTGGCTTACCTGCTAAATGTGTTGCATGGTAATCATCAGGGAAACTGACGTCAAGTTCAACTTCTTTACCAGTGGCAACATCGGTAAGGGCTTCTTCAAAGCCAGGAATCATAGTGCCTTTGCCTAAAACTAATTTAAAGTCTTTAGCTTCGCCACCTTCAAATGTCTCGCCCTCGATTGTGCCTACGAAATCAACTGATACTTGGTCGCCTTCTTTTGATTTGCGCTTAACTTCTTTAAATTCAATCAATTGCTCTTGCAAGCCGCTTAACGTTCTGTCTTCATCAGCCTTGGTAATATCAACTTCAATTTGATCAACCGTTAATTTAGAGAAATCAGCTAATTTAAGCTCTGGAAACACTTCAAATTCAACCGTGTATGAGAAGTTAGTTTTATCTTCTGAATCAACTTTAGCTAACGATGGACGCGCTGCTGGCGTTACTTTTACCTCTGTCAATGCGTCGACTAGTGTCTCGTTAACAATCTCGTTAACTGCGTCTGACTTGGCATTATCACCAAAACGCTTTTTAACCATCGCGATTGGAACCTTACCCTTCCTAAAACCATCAATACTCACTTGAGATGCCATTGTCTTTAAGACTTTATTGACTTTCTCATTGTAAAGGTCAATTGATACGTCTACTGTTAATGATCTCTTTAGACCTTCTAATGTTTCTAGTGAAGTTTTCATGTATTAAATCCGTCTCGTTAGCTTATAAAAACAGACAATTATACCTAAATTGTAAACAATAAAAAAGGCAGTAAATACTGCCTTTTTTATGGGTTTAGCTAACTGGCTTAATGAAGCCCTGCAATGTACTGAGCCAATGCATCAATTTCTGTATTAGTTAAACTCTTAGTAAAGGCAATCATCATCTTGCGATTATCATTTGTTCTAGAAGTCGTTGTTGACTCTATTTGTAGGTTAATAGATACTTGGCGGAAATCCTTTAACTGTTTAGAAGTATAAGTTGCATGCTGAGATGCTAACGCTGGAAAACCTGCAGAAGGAATGCCTGCACCCTTAGCACCATGACAAGCCATACAAGCTGTAATACCTCTAGTTCTATCGCCACCACGGTATAGTCTTTCACCTAAAGCGATATTGGCAGTTTTGCTAGCAACACCCTGTGTCATTGCTTGCTTAGAAAAATGAGCTGATAAATTAGACATATCATCTACTGATAAACCAGCAACAATACCCGCCATCAAACCATCTTTACGAGCACCAGATTTAAAATCTTTAAGTTGCTTGAAAAGGTAGCTTTCACCTTGACCAGATAATTTTGGAAAAGTTGGTACCATTGAATTACCATTAACACCATGACATGCTGTGCAAGTCGCAGATAGCACCTTGCCTTTAGCTGCATCACCTGCTGCAATAGTATTTGTTGAAACAAGGGCTAATGTCGCAGTAAATATCAGTGCTAACTTATTCATAATATGTGTTTTTACAAAAAATAAGCCGATATTATACGTTAATATCGGCTTATTGAAATTACGAAATGCGTCAAAAATGACGCGAGTAATTTATTGGCCCGCTAAGTAATCTGCAATTGCTTGCTCTTGACCGGCTACTAATGGTGCCATTGCACTCATTGTAGGGTCTTTACGTGCACCAGATTGAAAGTCTTTAAGTGCTTTCACAACATCAAGATCTGGACGCGCTGATTTTGCTAACGACGGGTAAGTTGGAATAGCTGATTTACCACCAGCACCATGACAACCTGAACAGCCTAAAGCGTCAAATGGGTTTGCTTGAACTGTAAATGAACCCATTGCTAATGCAGCTGATGCCGCAACTAATAAAACCTTCTTCATTACTCTCTCCTTATTTGGTAATAATATAAAATGGTAAATAGTTCAAATACCACTAATTCCTGATTATACATACTTTTTATTAATGCGCAAACACTACCACCAAGCCAAATTCCTACTATCTTGCCCTTCAATTAAAGGTGCTCCAGCTGATGAGGGCTATGAAGTTATTTTTGCCGGAAGATCCAATGCCGGTAAATCAAGCTCAATTAACACACTAACTATGCAAAATAAATTAGCTAAAGTGTCTCGAACACCTGGTCGAACTCAACACTTGGTATTTTTTGAATTAGACAAAGACAGACGCCTGGTTGACTTGCCTGGCTACGGTTATGCTAGAGTGCCAGATCATGTTAAAAAACAATGGCATAAGGACATGGCTGAATACTTTGAAAAACGTGATTGCCTGCGTGGTGCAGTACTAGTTATGGATATTCGCCACCCTTTAAAGCCATTTGATAAAATGATGCTTGAATGGTGCATCAGTATTAATTTACCGACTCAAATCATTTTGACCAAATCGGACAAACTCAAAAAAGGTGCTGCTGCCAATACCTATCAGCAAATTAAAAAAGAAATTAAAAACCATCCTTATGTTGATGTTCAACTATTTTCTAGTCTTAAAAAAATAGGCTTAGAAGAACTTTGGACGCGTCTTGATACTTTTTTTGGCTATATTGAACAAAAAGGCCACCCTTAAATGCATTTAACCGCTGATCTTGCCCATATTGATGCAGCAGACATTATTGTTGTTGCTAATAATCGTCAAGTTTTAGCCTTTAAAAAAACCTATTCTCAGCAACATCCAAACACCCAACTACCAAATATTTTTTCATGGCAACAATATCTTAAACACTATTGGCAATCACAACAATTTCAGAACGATAAGTGCCTGATTGGTGCTATAGAACAGCGCTATTTATTAGAATCTTCACTTGAATATTTTGATCAAGTTACACATATTCAGTTAATCAATGAAGTGGTTAAAAATTATGATTATTGCACCAATCATTTGATTGAATTATCATCACTGTCCAATTCTAAAATCCAAATTTGTGAAGTTTTTGCTCAATGGATTAACCATTATCAACAAACCAAACAAAACCTAAACTTAGTTGATACAAATGACTTAGGTTCATTAATCCTTGGCCACCCAAATCAGCTGCAACAACCTTATGTGTATGGTTTTAAAACCCTGACTCCATTACAACAAAAAATCTTCAATGCTTTAAACTACCAAACTATCAACTCTGAATATAGTAATGTTAGTGAGCAACGTTGCTTTGAAAACATTATTGATGAGATCAGCTCGGCAGCTATTTGGGCCAAGCAGCAAAGCCAAGAACATCCACAGCATTCAATTGTTATTGTTTGTCCGCAATTAAGCGAACTCCAGCATCAATTGATTTCTATTTTTGATCAAGCTTTTAATGATCAATTAGTTGAAACAGGGAAAAAATCTTACAACATCTCTTTAGGGTTGGCACTATCTCAATACAACCTTGTTCAAGATTGTATTGAGTTGCTAGAGCTGTCTGATCAACTTAAGTCAAATAAGATTAACACAACCTTGTTTACTCAAGTGATGCGCAGTGTTTATGTTAAGGGTCATCAACAAGAGCAAAGTGCTCGCCATTTATTGGCCAATCAAGCCAAAGCTTTAGCACTTGAATATTTTCAATTAGATAAGTTAGAACTTGAAAGCTGCCCGATATTACTTGAGATTATTGATCAAATTAAAACCATCCCATCAAACATTCAATCTTTAAGTAATCACTTAGCTAGCTTTAACAATATATTGAGTATATGGGGTTTTGCGGCTGATCGAGCGTTAAGCAGTAGTGAATACCAATTATTTAAAAAATATCTAAGCAGCACACTGAAACTAAATCAGCTTTCGCTACATCATGCTAAGTGCAGTTCAGGCACTGCTCGCCACAAATTGACAGAAATTACCAATCAAGTTGTTTTTCAAGCACAAGCAAGCAAAACCAATGTTCAAATTATTGGCTCGCTTGAAGCTGAAGGCTTACGTTTTGATCAGGCCTGGGTAATGGGTATGACGCATGACTTCTTACCTGCAAAATTAAACACGCCGCGCTTTATCAGTAGCAACATTGCCATTCAACATCATATTCCTTATAGTAGCTACGAGCTGGTTCAGTCTGATGCGCAAAATACACTAAACAACCTGAGCTCTTTGGCTGATAGCGTTATTTTCTCCTATGCAAAATCGCATTTTGAATCTGAACAATTACCCTCACCTTTACTTGATTTTCCAGAGAAATCCATCAATCAAGTTGGTATGCAAACCACACCGATTGCCACTAAATTTATTGGTGATGAAGTCACTATTGAGTTTAAAGCGGCTGAGGTTAAATCTGGCGTTAGCTTGCTAAAAGACCAAATGGCTTGTGCCTTTAAAGGCTTTGCACATCGACTCAATATCGAGCACTATGATGAGCCACATATTGGTTTAGATAGGCGCGAACAAGGCAATATAATTCATACCGCTTTGCAATATATTTATGAAGAAGTTGATTCAAAATCAAGCTTGGCAGCACTTGATCAAACAGAACTTGCAAGCTTAATCAGTCGAAAGATTTTCTCT
Source organism: uncultured Candidatus Thioglobus sp. (assembly GCA_900180385.1). GTDB lineage: Bacteria > Pseudomonadota > Gammaproteobacteria > PS1 > Pseudothioglobaceae > Thioglobus_A. The sequence goes on from FXLX01000016.1 coordinate 14,053, forward strand.
GCACTCAAGCGTTATGAAGACTCTGGTTTTAAAAATATTGAAAAAATTCGATTAGAAAGCTTGCTACTCAAATTTATTGAAACTGACAAACTCAGAGAAGATTTTCGCGTACTTGCAACTGAACGCAGTGTGCAAGTTGATATTGCTGGATTGAGCTTTAACACTCGGCTTGATCGTCTTGATCAAATGGACAATGGCGATCAAATTGTCTTTGATTATAAAACTGGCAATACTTCAATTGCAAAATGGTGTGGACAAGCAATTACCGAGCCTCAACTACCCATTTACAGCATTACCAATAACGCCCAAGGTGCTGCATTTATTGAGCTTAATTCTAGCTCGGTTAGCTTCAAGGGGCTGTCGAAAGATCCAGATTCACTACCTAAACAATCTTCTTATAAGGGTAAATGTCAACAATGGGATGAGCAACTAGCCACCTGGAAAACAAAGCTAGATCAAGCTAGTGAAGATTTTCAATCAGGTCAAGCACAGGTTTTGCCAAATAAAACTGCTTGCGATTATTGTGAATTTGACTTATTGTGCCGTATTCAGCGATAATTCGATAATTGATTTTTTCTCATTAACAATTGCCTCAGCAATATTGGTTTTATCTAACGAGGCAATATCAATAGCGCCTAATAAATTTTTAAGTTTATTAATACCAGTAAGATCTAGCGATAATAATTGATAGACTTTGAGTAAATCTTCAAATCGATTCTTGCGTCTAAGTGCATCAGTCTTGGCGAAAAATTCATAGATTGAATCTGCTGTTTGAGCGTTGAATGATTTAACAAATCCATAAAACTGCGCACTCAGTTTTGCCAACTGTTCATATTGTTTCGGACATTTTAATCGCTGACACAGTTGGCCAATATCATTCACTTGTTCATTAATCAGCCAAATACAAAATTTAAGATGCGCTTGACGGGTATTCAAATCATCTAAAAACTCAAACTTATTATTATGACTTTGATGACTCTGTGTTGATAACGGCGCAAATACACGATCATAAGCATTACAAGCCGATAACACTTTAAAAAATGCTGACGGCGTTGCGTAACTTAATGATTTTTCTAATTCTTTAAAAACACGCTCAGAGGTTAGTGCATCCACCTCACCAGAAGACACCATGTCTTTCATTAGCTTATGTGTTGTATGCGCCACTTTAAATCCAAATGATTTGAAGCGTGCAGCAAATCTCGCTACGCGCAATACACGCACAGGATCTTCACTAAAAGCAGTCGATACATGTCTTAATAAGCCTTGATTTAAATCTTCTTGACCATTAAACGGATCGAACAACTCATCATTGTTACGGATATCTTGAGCGATGGCATTGATAGTTAAATCACGTCGAGACAAATCTTGCTCAAGCGTTACCTCACTCGAAGTATCAAACTCAAAACCCTTATAGCCTTTACCAATTTTTCTCTCGAGTCGGGCAAGTGCGTATTCTTCTTGTGTGCCGGGATGCAAGAAAACTGGAAATTCCTTACCTACCTGACGATAGCCTAAATCTAGCATTTCATCAGGCGACGAGCCGACGACCACCCAGTCTTTCTCAGTATTGTCATTGGCAATGTTTAATAAACGGTCACGAACTGCGCCGCCGACTAAATAAACTTTCATACTTGTAGGAAGAATTTTATTAATTCTCATATAATACACGAATGGATTTATCTAAATTAACACCAGAACAGTTTAAAGTTACGCAGCAATGTGGCACCGAAGCACCATTTACTGGTAAATATGTTGATCATCATGAAAATGGAGATTACATTTGCGTTTGTTGCGATCAAATACTGTTTGCCTCAAATACAAAATTTGACTCTGGCACCGGATGGCCCGGTTTTTATGACATCGCCCAATCTGATAGTGTTAGCCTAATCGCTGACAATACCCACGGCATGACACGTGTTGAAGTGAGATGCAACAATTGTGACGCTCATCTTGGTCATGTATTTACAGATGGACTGGCACCAACCAGGCAACGCTACTGTATTAATTCGGCCTCGTTAGGCTTTAACCCAAACTCATAATGCATATTCATATCCTTGGTATTGCTGGCACCTTCATGGGTTCACTCGCATTGATCGCCAAACAACTTGGCCATACAGTTACTGGCCAAGATCAAGGCGTATATCCACCAATGAGTACCCAACTTGATCAGCAAAACATTAATTACACTCATGGCTATGATGTTACTAGTATGCCAGAAGCTGATATATTTATCATTGGTAACGCCCTATCTCGTGGCAATGAATGTGTTGAAGAAATTCTAACCAAACAATATACCTACACTTCTGGTGCGCAATGGCTAAGTGAAAATGTACTGCGCAATAAATGGGTGTTAGCCATTTCAGGTACTCATGGAAAAACCACCACAGCAAGCATGCTTGCGCATATTTTAGAAGTCTCTGGCTACAATCCGAGCTTTCTTATTGGTGGTGTGGTTGAAGATTTTGGCGTTTCATCACGTTTAACTGATTCAAACTTTTTTGTGATTGAGGCAGATGAATACGACACTGCATTTTTTGATAAACGCTCAAAGTTTGTACATTATTACCCAAAAACTTTGGTGATTAACAATTTAGAATTTGATCATGCTGATATTTTTGACAGCCTTAAAGATATTCAAAAGCAATTTCATCACTTGCTTCGCACCGTGCCGAGTGATGGGCTCATTCTCTACCCTAAAAACACAACTAATGTTGATGAGGTGTTAGCCATGGGCACTTATTCAATGATACGGGCCTTGCCCGTATCATCTTTACATACGACTGATACAGGTAGTCAATTTAATGTTAGAGGTGTCACAGTCAATTGGCATTTGCTTGGTGAACACAATATGCAAAATGGTTTAAGTGCCATTTATGCCGCACATCATGTTGGTGTGCCTTTTGATATGGCCTGTGAAGCGCTTAACATTTTCAAAGGTATCAAACGTCGCCTAGAGGTTAAATATCAAACGGATAATATTACTCTGTATGATGACTTTGCCCATCACCCCACTGCGATCAAAACCACCTTGCAAGGCTTGCGTGCAAAAGTGGGGGATGAAAAAATTATTGCCATTTTAGAGTTGCGCTCCAATACTATGAAATCTGGCATTCACCAGCAAACCTTAGTTGATGCATTGGGTGAAGCAGATCAGTTGTTAATCCTAAAGCCTGAAAACCAAGACTGGGATATAACCACTTTATTTGATGACAACACCTTGTTTACTAGTGTTGATGAAATTGTTAGTCAATTAGTCAAAATTAAAACAGGCCATTTTGTGGTGATGTCAAATGGTGGTTTTGATGATATATTCAATAAATTAATTAACCAATTAAACTCTGGAGACTCCAAGTGAAACCAATTGCAATTGCCTTAACCGGTGCCTCAGGCATGCCTTATGCGCTTAGCCTGCTTAAAGAGCTGATTAAAACTCAAGAGCTTATTTATGTAATGATCTCAACCGCGGCTAATACTGTTATTGCTATGGAAACAGATTTAAACCTAGGTAGTGACACTGCTTCAGTTGAGAGTAATTTGAGTAAATATCTGGGTGCAAAAGACGAGCAAATTAAGGTTTTTTCAAAAAACCAATGGACTGCACCAGTCGCCTCAGGCTCCAACCCACCACGTGCGATGGTAGTGTGCCCCTGCACCATGAGTACACTTTCTGCTATTGTTAATGGCCATGGAGATAACCTCATGCACCGCGCTGCTGATGTGGTCATTAAAGAGCAAAAGAAGCTTATTCTAGTACCAAGAGAAACGCCCTATTCAGCGATTCATTTAGAGAATATGCTCAAACTCTCACGCCTCGGCGTGGTGATACTAGATGCCAATCCGGCGTTTTATCAAAACCCAAAAAGCGTGCAAGATTTAGTTAATTTTGTCGTAGCTAGAATTCTAGATCATCTAGAAGTTAAACATGGCTTGTTACCACCTTGGCAAGGTTAAAAGCTTAAAACACTCACGCCCAATAGTGCTAGAAATATTGCAAAGAATTTTTTGAGTTTTTTGCCGTCAACACTGTGCGCAACCTTGGCGCCAAGCGGTGCAAATAGCACACTCGTCGCTACAATACTAATTAGTGCTTGAGTATGGATAAATCCCAAGCCTCTGGCAGTATTTTCAACATTCCAGCCAGCAACTACAAAGCCCAACGCGCCAGCAACAGCAATTGGCATACCAACAGCAGCTGAGGTGGCGATGGCATTTTTTATATCAACCTTGTTATAGGTTAAAAACGGCGTAGTCATGGTACCGCCACCAATACCAACAACAGCTGAAACTAAACCAATAATATAGCCTGTTATTCGCCATACCCATTTTTTCAAGCTATCTACATGGGCAGAACTGCTAAATCCAAAATACATAATAGCTGCAACAATAAACTCAAAAAATGCAAAGAATAGGCGCATAAAATCAAAGCTCATCAACTTAGTCAGTAGCGCTCCACTGAATGCACCAAGCAAAATTGTAGGCATGAGTTTTTTAAAATTGTGCCAATGGATCGCGCCGTGCTGATGATGCGCCCAAACACTAGAGATCGAGGTAAATACAATCGCCGCTAAAGCTGTACCTACTGCTGTGTGCATAAGAATAGCTTGATCGACACTACCAGCGAGTAAATATAACAACACCGGTACCATAATTAACCCACCACCAACACCCAAAAGTCCGGCTATAAAACCAGAAAAAACACCGAGCAATAAGAAAGGTGCTATTTCAACCAAGCACTCACCTCATCAACTAATAGCTCATCTTTACCATCAAAAAAATGATCTGCACTAACCATGCGTTGTGTGTAATTCTTATTATTAACATTTGCTCGATCAGCAGCGCTACTCATCACTGATGGGATATCCTTATCGCCATACAAATCTAATATTGGTAGCTTGATATTTTTCAAATATTGAACGGTAGAATCAGGCATGCCGATACCTATAAAGCGTTTAACCGCATTTGGGTTATTTGCCAAAAAATGCGTACTCATCACACTACCTAAGCTATGAGCAATAAGCGTGTCGGTAATCAAGCCCTCAGCCATAAGGTAATTTATGGCAGCTTGTAGTCGCGCATCGGCGTCAGCCATCAATGACATATAGGCATGAGAATCATGATCATTATCTAGCACTGGCATTTGCAGTGATAAAGTATTAAAACCTTTCTCTGTTAAAGCAACGCGAAGTGGCTGGACAACTTGTGGCCAGTCAGGATGAACACCCAACCCGTGGACAATAACAGCGGTTTTATTACTGTCTATTTCGCTCGGCGTGTAGATTGACATAAATTCATGATTATTCGCCATGAGCCAAACCACGTCACCATCCATAATGGCGTCTTCTACTTGCTCTGCCCAACGTGTCTCTTTGGCGTAATCTGGCAATGTTTGTGCAAAAGTCATATTGCTTAACAACAATAGAATGATTGATATTTTTCTCATATTTTCTCCTCAATAATGAGATTTATTATAAATCAAAATGTTGGTAATTTTTTAAAAATTGTCTTCTTGGCTGTTGAAGTAACCAGCAAGAAATGGGCGGCACCAATATGAAATTAGCCGCAAGTAATGAATTAATTTATAATTTCATCTGAGGACAGATTGAAAGATTATGTCTGATTCTTCACAAAGGTGTTTACAGGGCAAAAAAACACTGTGTAGAAGCTAAAAGAGAAAAAGCAATACCAAGGTAAGAAATACCAGATTTCCAAATAATAATACCTTATCATTTATCTTAGAAGAATGTTACGGGATGTTCAAAATAATGAATTTAATATATAAATCAGATGTTTAAAAACATATTACTACTATCATTAATATTTTCTTTTTCAGAAATTGCCCTTGCTGACGTTCGTATAACTGTTAGTAAAGGTAATGCTTCACTTTGTGAAGTTATTCCCGCTAAATCCAAAAGGGGCAGGCATTACAATAAGGCGGTTAACCCAAGAGAAATATCTTCTGATTTATGGCGCAGTGGGAAAAATGGTTTAGGCTTTTTTAAGTTAGTAAAATCAGAAATTGAAAGTCAAACTATCCAACTTGCTTTTGTCGATAAATACTCTACTTTTTGGTATTACACTAAAAATGGCTCTGACGTAAAAGGCATTTATTCTTATGATTTTGTTGTTCCTGAAAGAAAAGGCAGTGAAAGATTATTTGTTGATATTGAGCTTGAAAAACAAATACCTTGTTCTTGTTTTAGTCGTTTCAATAAACCGCGGAAATGTTTTCAACATACAAGATACAGAGATTTTTATGAAGAGCCAATGATTCATTATCGTGGTGGTGTTTATACAATAGGTGAATTTGTAGAAAACTTTGGTGTTCCAAGCTGGTAGGACAGATAGGGGTTGCTTTTTTTTAGTAAAGTATGATAGCATTTATCTATTGGAGGAATATTTGGTTTCTCTGTAATATTTTAATTAAACGCCCAAGGCGGCTATTATGAAAAATTTAACAAAAGGTTCGTTTGTAACTTTAATGCTGATTGGTTTATTTTCAACAAATACTTTCGCCGCTGTTGATTGTACTGGATTTAAAGTAAAATATAATCCAGAAACAATTGTATGGCAAGGTGGGTTACCATCTGGTGAGCTTGGACGTTGTCAAGATTTCAATAAATCAGGTGCTACTTGGTCTTATGTTGATGAGCGTAGCGGAGAAATTCGTTATCAAAATCAGAAATGGGATGGTGTTAGAAGGTATGAAGGTGCGGATAACTCTTCTGTTAGTTCTATTCAAGCATCAATTCCAAAAGTTGAAATTGTAGCTAAAAAATCTAATGGTCAAGATTTATCTGAATCATTTGGTTTTTACATAGTTCTTGAAAAATATGGTATGAAGAATGGTTTAAACAAAATAAAATTATTCTTTGCCTCATATGGTGGCAGAAAGGAAAACCATAATGATGTAATATCATATTTATCAAATGTTTCTTGGGCTACTATTCAATATGGTGCGAAAGAATTTAAGATGGATATTGATTTACAAAATTTTTTAAGAGCATAAAACCTGTAAAAGGTTAAAAAAAGACGAAAATTTATTTTCGTCTTTTTTATTGCTTTGGTTTTTCTTTATGCAGAATTTATAAAAAGAAAATTAATAATTAAAATATCACTTTTTACTTCCTTCTGGTATTTCCTTACAATCGCTTGAGCTTGTATTTTTTCCATTACATATATCAAGGGAAGTGTAAGGTCCATTTATTACTTTAAAAAGAAAGTAAATTGCTTTATTGAACCTGCAAATTTTACTGTGTGTTTAGAAAAACATTCATCATCAGTTTTAATAACCACCTTTTGTTTGCCCTTGTTTTTTTCTTTTTTAAAATCTAAAACACCAGTATTGCATTTTTCTTTTGAAAGGAAAATTTTGTCAGTTTCTGTTCAACCGTTATTAGTATTTTTTGTTTCTTGTTCTTTGCTATCATCAACTTTAGTTGATATATTTTTTTCTCTATTTCTTTAATTTTTTTATCACAATTATTTTTTGATGTATTGTAACCCTTAGATCTAAAATAATCATTAGTCGGATTTCATTTGAAATTTAATTTATTTGCCTCATATTTTAAGTTAGAAAATCCTTTGGTGTATTTCTGGTCTTTAAGCACTTTTTTTAAAATTTTATAAATACATATCACTCCGTTTTGAGCAATACACTCTGTTGCGTATTTTCCGCTGCTATCGAATTGAGCTTTTTTATATTGCATTTTTTTATTTTATCATCACGATCTGGTCCATACAAAAGAACTATTCATCTTCAACACTCATCCTCGTTCCAACCATCTTGTTCTAATTTTGATTCTTTACTATCAAAATTAGAATCAGAAAAATTACTTTCATCTCAAATATCTGAAATGGAACTTATTTGTTGTTTTCCTATGCCCAAGTCAGTCGTTGTTATGGGTTCAAATCTAACCTTTAAAAGTTCTGGGTTTAATTTATAAAAGCAGAAAAGATAAGCACAAGAGCACCAATAGAACGAACTATTCTATCTTTATCATCTGATTTTTTTGAAAAAGTTTCTGAGCCAATATATTCTATTCCAGAATAAACTAACATAATTACGGCTCCAATAGATAAAAGTCCTGTGGAGAATTTTACAATCCAATCTACATAAGTTTCAAGTGCTTCACTAGAACTTCCTGTTGTTATTTTATTTATAACACTGGAATCAAGCCCGGGGTAATTTTCTAGGAGAACAAAACCACTGTTTGAATTTGGTTGAGTTGCTGCTTGAGATATTTGCTAAATTTTTACCTATTTAACTACCGTTAAACCCAATAACTGCCATGCTTGCATGCCGCCACGGTAGTATTTAATCTTTTCTGCTGGATAACCATAGTCTAATAATTTCCAAATAAATTCAGGTGACATCCTGCACCAATTGCCATTACAATAAACTACTAGGGTTTTAGCTTGTGAAAAGTCTAATACGTTATTTGGCTTCAAAATAACGCCAAACTCATTTTCCATGGTCTCTAATGCAAATTTTTTGTCTTTTTTAAAATGGTGAAATGGCACATTGATCGACCCTGGTAGTGAGCCAGATAAAACAATCCAAATTGGCTTTCTGGCATCAACTATAACAATGTCTTTTTTCTTATTAGACAATTGTGAAACATATGAAATCATCTCAAGCTCGGCAATGGTTTCTACCGCGTGAGGTTTAAACGGGTGCATGGGCTTGATGATACCGCGATCCGTTTTTTGATACAATTTAGTAACGAGATTTTTTCTATCTTAGTTTCTGCTAATGTTAAACGGCTCATTGTCAATAATCACTGTTTTTTTGAATGATGTCCGGCTCTAGCCATACATATTTTTTCTTTTTTTGCTTAATAGGCTTGCTCTGTTTCACTTGATGGGTTGGCTCTTCAGAGTTTAAAGCCACAACAACTTGCCTTGAATTTGCATAAGAAATTGTTGTGAATAGCGTCATTAACGTTAATGATAAAAAAACAATCTTCATAATAAGAGATCGTTTATAGTTGAAAAAATTTAAGCCTAATTCTAAGAAATTTTAGCGCGAATTGCAGATGAAACCATGCCCATGTCAGCTTTGCCATCTAACTGGGGCTTTAATAATCCCATAAGCTTACCCATGTCTTGCATAGAAGAAGCGCCTGTATCGGCAATAGCTTTATCGACAGCGGCTTGAATTTCAGCTTCTGATAATTGCTCTGGCATGTAGTTATTAATAATAACCAATTCAGCCTCTTCAACCGCAACCAGATCATCACGCCCTGCATCTTTAAATTGAGAGATAGAATCTTTACGTTGCTTAACCATTTTTTGAATAACAACCAATGCTTGTGTATCATTAAGCTCAATACGCTCATCAACTTCACACTGTTTAATCGCGCCTAAAATCATACGAATTGCCTTTAAAGCGTCTTTATCTTTGGTTTTCATGGCCGACTTCATATCGTTAATAATTTGAGCTTTTAGATTGGACATAATGTTGAGTATTTAAATAAAAAAAAGATAAAAAAAATGCGGTTTAACAATAAACCGCATTTTATGGAATTTCTAGTACATGCGTTTGCGATGAACTCGGTTTTTAGCCATCTCTTTATGAGTGCGCTTAACCGCTGCAGCTTTCATGCGTTTGTTAACCCATGTTTGCTTTTCGAAAAATTCTTTTTTACGAACATCAGTAATAACACCAGCTCTGTCACATGAACGACGGAAGCGTCTTAGTGCGATATCAAATGGTTCGTTCTCTCTTACTTTAATTGAAGGCATATTAGTTTTCCTTATGAATCTGTAGTAGCAGCTTCTGCAGTTGCAGAGCTATCAAAATCAACCAATTGAACAATTGCCATTGGTGCTTTATCGCCAGTACGGAAACCAGCTTTAAGAATACGGGTATAACCACCAGGGCGTTCTTTATAGAATGGGCCTAGTTGAGTAAATAATTTTGCAACCATTGCATCATCACGTAACTTGGCAAAAGCATTACGACGATTAGCAACACTATCAGTTTTAGCTTTAGTGATTAATGGCTCAACCACACGACGAAGCTCTTTTGCCTTAGGCAAAGTCGTTCTGATTGTCTCATGCTCGAATAACGAGTTAGCCATGTTTTTAAACATCGCCTTACGATGAGAAGAGTTACGGTTTAGTTGTCTACCTGACTTTCTATGTCTCATGTTATTTCCTTATTCACTCATTAGATCAACTGGCGGCCAGTTAGGAATGTCTGTTCCTAAATCTAGACCTTTGTCAGTCAATACTTCTTTAATTTCGTTTAATGATTTACGACCTAAGTTAGGCGTTCTTAGTAAGTCTTGCTCAGACTTTTGGATTAAATCACCAATGTAGTAAATTTGCTCAGCTTTCAGACAGTTAGCACTACGTACAGTAAGCTCTAACTCATCAACAGCAGCCAATAACTGAGGATCGAAATCATCAGAAGTTGGTAATGCCTCTTCTTCTTCAACTAGCTCAAGCTCAACGAATGAAGATAATTGATCTTGAAGAATTGAAGCAGCACGTTTGATTGCAGATTCAGCATCAACAGAGCCGTTAGTCTCAATCGTCATGTTTAGCTTATCAAGGTTAACCTTTTGACCAACACGGGCTGCGTCAACTGTAAAGCTAACACGTGTAATTGGTGAAAAACTAGCATCAAGTTGAATGCCACCAATCGTTGAAACTTCATCAGTGCGTGATACAGCAGTATCGTAGCCAATACCAGTTGCGATTTTAAGCGTCATACGAATATGACCGCCATCGTTGATTGTTGCGATAACAAAATCAGGATTGAAAGCAGAAATATCAATACCATTAGCTTCAATATCAGCAACGGTAAGCTCACACGGACCTTTTTTATCAATGATAACTTCAGCAGAATCAGATGTGTTTAGTGAAACAGAAACCTCTTTAAGGTTTAAAAGAATGTCTAAAACATCTTCTTGTACGCTATCAATGGTTGAATACTCGTGCATTACACCATCAATTGCCACTTCTGTAACAGCTGAACCTGTCATTGAAGATAATAATGTTCTTCTTAGGGCGTTACCTAAGGTATGACCAAAACCTCTTTCTAATGGCTCAAGAACAACTTTGAACTCGTTAGTGCCAGTCTCTTTAGACTCGACTAGTTTTGGCTTTAAAAAATTTTTTGCGCTACCTTGCATATTAAATTCCTTACTTTGAATACAATTCAACAATCAAATGCTCTTGGATGTCTAAAGATAGATCATCACGTGCAGGAACATTCTTAAATACACCTTTAAGTGCTTTAGTGTCAACATTAATCCACTCAGGTTGATCACCTTGCTCTGCAAGTTCAACCGCTAACTGAATGCGACTTTGTTTTTTAGCTTTCTCACGAATAGAGATTTCATCATTAGCACTCACTTGGTAAGAAGGAATGTTAACGATAGAGCCATTGACCAAAATTGATTTGTGAGAAACTAGCTGTCTAGATTCTGCACGTGTAGAGCCAAAGCCCATACGGTAAACAACGTTGTCTAAACGACACTCAAGTAATGACAATAAGTTTTCACCTGTTGAGCCTTTCTTTTGAGATGCTTTTTTATAGTAAAGACGGAATTGCTTTTCTAATACGCCGTAAATACGTCTAACTTTTTGCTTCTCACGAAGTTGTAAACCGTACTCAGTGCCCTTTTGACGACGAGCATTAGCACCGTGTACGCCTGGTAGTTGAGTTAACTTACATTTTGAATCTAATGCTCTAACGCCACTTTTTAGAAATAAGTCCGTGCCTTCGCGACGTGCTAATTTACAAGTTGGTCCAGTATATCTAGCCATAATTTATCCTTATACTCTACGTTTCTTAGAAGGACGACAACCATTATGAGGGATTGGCGTTACATCTGTAATTGATTGAATTTTCAAACCTTGTGCGTTAAGGCCACGAATCGCAGAATCTCTACCTGGACCTGGACCTTTAACACGTACTTCAACATTTTTCATACCAAAAGCAAGGGCTTTTTCACCACAATTGCCAGCAGCAACTTGAGCAGCAAATGGGGTTGATTTTCTTGAACCTCTAAAACCAGAACCACCAGCAGTTGCCCAACAAACAGCATTACCATGACGATCTGTAATCATAACGATAGTATTGTTAAACGTCGCATGAATATGCGCAATACCGTCCGTAACTACTTTTTTAGACTTCTTTTTAATTGGAGCTTTAGCCATAATATATACCTATGATTATTTGATTAAACGACGAGGACCCTTGCGAGTTCTTGCGTTTGTTTTAGTTTTTTGACCACGAAGAGGCAAACCTTTTCTATGACGAACACCACGGTAACAACCTAAATCTTTTAGGCGTTTAATGTCCATAGCTACTTGACGACGAAGATCGCCTTCAACTTCAAATTTGGCTACTTCAGCACGAATTAACTCAATTTGATCTTCAGGAATCTCAGAAACTTTAGTTGCTGGATTAATTTTTAAATCTTCACAAATCACTTTCGCTCTTGTATCACCAATACCGAAAATTGCACGTAGCGCAATTACAATGTGTTTGTTTGTTGGAATGTTTATTCCCGCTATTCTAGCCATAGTTTTCCTTATACCTTTACTTCTTAGTCTTAATTTTGAGCAGTCTTTTTTGTATTAATTAGACCTTACAAAATTCAAATTTGAAAAACGGGCAATTATACGTTGCGCGCTTAACAATGTCAATCGAAATTAGCCTTGTCTTTGTTTATGACGAGGCTCTTTACAAATTACTCTTACAACGCCATGACGTTTGATAATTTTACAATTAATACAAATTTTCTTAACAGATGCTCTTACTTTCATGATTGCTACCTTTGGTTATTTGACGCCTGATTTCTTCATTAATGACTCGTACTGATTTGACATTAAATGAGACTGGGCTTGCGCGATAAAATCCATCACCACTACGACGATGATTAGTAAACTGGTACCGCCAAAGTAAAATGGCACGTTCCAATATAAAATTAAAAATTCTGGCAACAAACATACGGCAGTAATATAAAGCGCGCCTGATGCTGTTAATCTAGACATAACTGAATCAATATAGTCGGCTGAATGTTTACCCGGACGAATGCCCGGAATAAATCCACCCGACTTACGTAAATTATCAGCCGTGTCTTTTGAGTCAAATGTTAGCGCTGTGTAGAAGAATGTAAAGAACACAATTGCTAAACCATAAAATAGGACGTATAACGGCTGACCCGGAGAAATGCTTGCTGTAATATCAGCCAACCACCCCATGCCTTCAGTTTGTGAAAACCAGCCACCCAAACTTGCAGGGAATAAAATTATAGAAGAGGCAAAGATCGGTGGAATTACACCAGCCATATTAATCTTTAATGGCAAGTATGAACTTTGACCACCGACCATCTTACGGCCCTGCTGACGCTTGGCGTAATTAACCGTAATACGGCGCTGCCCTCGTTCCATAAAGACAACAAATGCCGTTACTAATAGGGTCATAGCCAATAGAATTACTACCAGGATAACGGTCAATTCACCTGTTGACACTAGCGATAGTGTCGAGCCAAATGCCGAAGGTAGGCCAGAAACAATACCAGCAAAAATGATCATTGAGATACCATTGCCAATACCTTTTTCTGTAATTTGCTCACCCAGCCACATTAAGAACAATGTGCCTGTTGTTAAGGTTACCACTGTTACCATGCTAAATGTTAGGCCACTTTGAGTTACCAATGCAACGCCACCAGCACTTTGTGACTGCAAAGCAATAGAGATACCATAAGACTGGAATAGCGCAAGCACTACCGTACCCATACGAGTGTACTGTGTAATTTTACGTTTACCAGTTTCACCTTCTTTCTTTAACTGCTCCAACTTCGGCACTACTGAGGTCATCAGCGTGATAATAATAGAGGCAGAAATATAAGGCATAATGCCTAAGGTAAAGATTGATAAACGCTCCAATGCACCACCTGAGAACATATTAAACATATCCAAAATTGTGCCTTGCTGATCCTGCACCAAAGACGCTAATGCAGCGCTTGAAATAAATGGAATAGTAATATGCGTGCCTAATCTAAAAACGATTAACGCACCCAATAAAAAGAGGATGCGTTTAGATAAGTCTTGAGAAAGTCCTAAAGGTTGTGACATAGTATTATTCTGCTACAGAGCCTTTAGCTGCTTCAATAGCAACTTTAGCACCTTTAGTGGCCTTCATACCAATCAAAGTAACTGGGCGATTAATCTCACCTGACAACATTACTTTAACACGCTTGATGTTCTTAGTAATTAAGTTGTGTTGCTTTAATACGTCAACTGTAATTTCATTCTCAGTAAGCTTATCAATTTCAGATAACGTCACTTGAGAAGTAATGATAGAAACTCTTGAAGAGAAGCCAACCTTTGGAAGACGACGCTGTAAAGGCATTTGACCACCTTCAAAACCTACTTTAGTAGAGCCACCAGTACGTGATTTTTGACCCTTATGACCACGGCCACAAGTTTTACCAAAACCACAACCAATGCCACGGCCTACGCGTTTTCTTGATCTCTTTTCACCTTCATTCGGTGCTAATGTATTTAAAAACATGATCTTAATCCTCTACTTTTAATAGGTATGCAACCTTGTTAATCATGCCTCTAACTGATGGCGTATTTTCAAGTGTTACTGTATGGTTAATTCTTTTTAAGCCTAAGCCTGTTATTGTCGCACGATGCGAAGGTAAGCGACCAAAATAGCTCTTTAATAGTGTTACCGTTACTGTGCTCTTTTTAGCTGGCGCTTTTTTAACTACTTTCTTTTCATCAGTCATTATGCTTCTCCAGTAATTTGCTCAACAGTTTTGCCACGTTTAGCAGCGACCGTTGAAGGAGATGACATTGAAGTCAAACCTTCGATCGTAGCACGAACAACACTGATTGGGTTACGTGTACCGTTACATTTAGCAAGGATATCATGAACACCAACCGCTTCAAGAACACTACGCATTGGGCCGCCAGCAATAACGCCAGTACCTTCAGATGCAGGCTGCATGTAAACTTTTGCAGCGCCAACATTTGATGTAATTGGATAATGTAGTGTGCCGTTAACCAATGGTACTAATTTCATCGCTTTACGCGCCTTGTCCATTGCTTTTTGGATTGCTGCAGGAACTTCACGAGCTTTACCCGTACCGTAACCTACTTTACCCTTGCCATCACCAACAACAACTAGTGCTGAGAAACCAAAGATACGTCCGCCTTTAACTACTTTTACAACACGACGGATATTAACTAATTTTTCAATGTAATCGTTGTCGTCGTTATTATTATTTTTATATTCAGCCATTCTTGTCGCCTTTTAATATTGTCTTAGTTGAGGGTAGAGATTAGAACTCTAATCCACCTTCTCTTGCTGCATCTGCCAATGCTTTGATACGACCATGGTATTTGAAACCAGAACGATCAAAAGCTACCTTAATTACCTTAGCCTTTTTAGCAGCTTTAGCGATTTCAGTACCAATTGAGGTTGCTGCATCAATATTGCCGCCGTTTTTAGATTTGCTAGCTAGCGTTGAAGCTGATGCTAAAGTCTTTGTGCCACAGCTACTGATGATCTGTGCATATATATGTACAGAAGTTTTGTGGACACATAAACGAGCAGTATCTTTACTAGCGTGCTTAGCTCTAAATTTTGTTGCTCTTCTTAAACGAGCTTCTTTTTTTGTAAGTTTCATTTTGAATACCTAATCAATTATTTCTTCTTAGCTTCTTTACGAACAACATGCTCATCCGTGTAACGAACACCTTTGCCTTTATAAGGCTCTGGTGGACGGAAAGCTCTAATTTCAGCCGCCACTTGGCCTACTGTCTGTTTGTTCATACCTTTAACAACAATCTCAGTTTGAGAAGGTGTTTCAACGGTAATTCCTTCTGGCAATGCGTAAACTATCGGATGAGAAAAACCTAATGTTAAATCTAATGCTTTACCCATTGCCTTAGCACGGTAACCAACACCAATTAAACTTAATTTCTTTTCCCAACCCACTGATACACCTTGAATAAGGTTTGCAGTATTAGCTCTTGCAGTGCCTGCTTGAGCCCAAGCACTTTTAATTGCTTTTTTCTCAAGTTTGATAATATCAAAGGTAATAACATTGTCATTTATTTGAATATCAACCGTATGGTGTACATCCATTGATAATTGACCTAACTTACCTTTAACTGTCATTACTGAACCAGCCATAGATACTTCAGTACCACTTTCAATAGTAATTGGTGATTTTGCTACTCTAGACATATAATATCTCCTAAATTAGTAAATGCTACACAAAACTTCACCACCCACATTTTGGGCTGATGCAGATTGTCCAGTCATCACACCCTTAGGTGTAGAAACAATAACAATACCTAAACCATTCATTACACTTGGCATTTCAGTACTAGAAACATATACCCTTAAACTAGGCTTAGAGATACGCTTTAACACTTCAATTACCGGCTTATTTTCATAGTACTTAAGCTTGATTGATAATGTTTTAGCGGCTTTTTCACCTTCAACAGAAA
The DNA here is from genome assembly GCA_900180385.1 of uncultured Candidatus Thioglobus sp. Taxonomy (GTDB): domain Bacteria; phylum Pseudomonadota; class Gammaproteobacteria; order PS1; family Pseudothioglobaceae; genus Thioglobus_A. Next base: position 30,544 of record FXLX01000016.1, read on the forward strand.
ATGACTCAATAAAACCTTCTTGCTGCATCACACTTGCGATTGCAGATTTTAAATTTGATGCCGGGATGCTAACTTCTTTCTTCTCAACCATTTGTGCGTTGCGAATGCGCGTTAACATATCAGCGATAGGATCTGACATACTCATATTATTTCTCCTTACCAGCTTGCTTTAGATAAACCTGGAACTTCACCATTCATAGTGCGTTCTCTTAGTTTAGTTCTAGACAAACCAAACTTACGGTAAAAACCATGTGGACGACCAGTCAAACCACAACGACTACGTTGACGAGTTGGTGATGCATCACGTGGAAGTGCTTGCAACTTAATAATTGCTTGAAAACGTTCTTCATCAGAAGCGGTCACACTCTTAATAATTTTCTTCAATTCAAGACGCTTAACTTTGTATTTTTCAACAAGCTTTGTGCGTTTGATATCTCTATTTATCATAGACTTTTTAGCCATTTTCTTATCCTTTAAATGGGAATTTAAACATTGCCAATAGTTTCTTAGCGTCATCATTAGAAGCAGCTGAAGTCGTGATTGCAATATCCATGCCACGAGTTCTAGTTACTTTTTCAAAATCGATTTCAGCAAAAGTGATTTGCTCAGTAATACCCATGTTGTAGTTACCACGACCATCAAAAGATGTCGCTTTCAAACCACGGAAATCACGGATACGAGGAATAGCAACGTTAACTAAACGATCAAGGAATTCATACATCTTTTCCTTACGTAAAGTAACTTTACAACCAATTGCGTTGCCTTCTCTAATTTTAAAACTTGCAACTGATTTACGAGCATTACAGGTTAAAGGCTTTTGACCAGCAATAAGACCCATCTCCTCTAATGCACTTTGCAACACTTTTTTATCACCTAAAGCACTACCAAGACCCATATTAATGGTGATCTTTTCAATTTTTGGTACTGCCATTGGGTTAGAAAGTCCAAGCTCTTTTTGTAGGGCTGGCTTAATAACGTTTGTATATTCTTCTTGTAATCTAGACACGGTTTATTTCCTTAACTTGCTCAAACGATTGAATCGCCGTTTGATTTAAAAAATCTTTCCTTTTTGCCGTCTTTGTCAGTACGAATACCAACTCTATCAGCTTTATTTGTTTTTGGGTTTAGAATCGCAACATTTGAAACAGCCAAAGGCATTTCAGTGTCAACAATACCACCTGTAACACCCGCATTTGGGTTTGGCTTAACATGCTTTTTAGCGATGTTCTTACCTTCAACAATAACTTTGTTATCTAACACTTTAGTAATCGTACCAGTAGAACCTTTGTCCTTACCGGCAATGATGATTACTTCATCGTTCATTTTAATTTTTTGCATTATAGAACCTCAGGAGCTAAAGACACAATTTTCATGAATTTCTTATTACGTAATTCACGAGTAACAGGGCCAAAGATACGAGTTCCTACTGGCTCAAGTTTTGTATTTAATAATACAATTGCATTGTTATCAAAACGAATACGTGACCCATCAGCGCGACGAACACCATGAGCTGTACGAACTACAACCGCATCATATACATCACCTTTCTTAACCTTACCACGTGGAGATGCTTCTTTAATACTTACCTTGATAACGTCACCGATACCAGCGTAACGACGCTTAGAACCACCTAAAACTTTAATACACATAGCCTTTACACCACCACTGTTATCAGCAACGAAAAGTTTTGTTTGCATTTGAATCATGTCTTGCTCTCTTTAAATTTGATATTAATCAATTGAAACTGATCTCTCAACCACTTCAAGTAACGCCCAATGCTTGGTTTTTGAAAACGGCTTAGATTCCACCACTCTCACTGTATCGCCCATTGAGCATTCGTTCTTTTCATCATGAGCGTGAACTTTAGTACTACGCTTGATGTATTTCTTGTAAATAGGGTGTCTAACTTTGCGTTCAATTAGAACAGCAATCGTCTTATCACGACCAGCACTTACAACCGTACCTGTTAGTACGCGTTCTACTTTATTATCACTCATGCTTGTTTCTCTTTAATAATAGTTTTAACTTGTGCAATAGATCTCTTAGTTTTACCTAATTTAGAGTTATCATCTAATTGCGCACTACGGTGCTGCATACGCAACTCAAAGTGTTCTTTCAAAAGCGTCATTAACGTTTCGTTTAGTGTTGAGATATCTTGATCTCTTAATGCTTTAATATCCATTACATTATCGTCCTTTTAACAATCTTAGTGCTTACAGGTAGTTTTGCTGCTGCTAGCTTAAATGCTTCAATAGCAACCTCTTCATCAACACCTTGCATTTCAAATAACATTTGACCTGGTTTAATTTGCGCTACCCAATACTCAACACTACCCTTACCTTTACCCATTCGAACTTCTAATGGTTTTTTAGTAATTGGCTTGTCCGGGAATACACGAATCCAAATCTTGCCTTGACGCTTGACGTGACGAGTCATTGCACGACGTGCAGACTCAATCTGTCTTGCAGTCATACGACATCTGCCAACAGCTTGAAGGCCAATTTCACCAAAACTAACCTTATGGCCAGTTGCTAGACCGCGATTACGGCCTTTCATCATTTTTCTAAATTTTGTACGTTTAGGTTGTAACATTTCTCAATCCTTATTACTTCTTACCGATTTGATTTGTAGCACCTCGACGAGCAACCTCATCTAATGTACCTTTCTTATGGTCAAGAATTTCACCCTTAAAGATCCAAACTTTAATACCAATCACACCATACTGAGTGTTTGCACCATAACTGGCATAATCAACATCAGCTCTAAATGTGTGTAATGGAACACGACCTTCACGGTACCATTCTGAACGAGCAATTTCTGCACCATTCAAACGACCACCAACCATAACTTTAATACCTTGAGCGCCTAGACGTGTTGCATTACCTAATACACGCTTAACTGCACGACGATACATAACACGTTTTTCTAATTGTTGAGCGATATTCTCAGCAACCAAACGCGCATCTAGCTCTGGCTTTTTAATTTCTTCAATATTAATATGAACTGGAATACCCATCATTTTAGAAACAGTTACTTTTAACTGTTCAATGTCGGCACCCTTCTTACCAATAACAATACCTGGGCGAGCTGTATGAATTGTCACCTTAGCGTTATTTGCTAGGCGCTCAATTTGTACACGACTTACCGAAGCAGAGCTTAATTTCTCGAATAAGAAATCTCTTACTGCAATATCAGATAATAAAAATTTTGGGTAATCTTGAGAATTGGCATACCATTTTGAATCCCAATCTTTAACAATACCTAATCTAATACCTTTTGGATTTACTTTTTGACCCATATTAAACCTACTTGCTTACGCCAACAGTAATGTGGCTTGTTCTTTTTAAAATTCTGTTTGCACGACCTTTAGCTCTAGGACGAATTCTCTTCATCGTTGAACCAGCGTCAATGTAAACACTACTTACTTTTAACTCATCAATATCAAGACCATCATTATGTTCAGCATTAGAAATAGCTGAATTTAATACTTTCTTAAGTAATTTTGCAGCTCCTTTATTGCTAAAAGATAGAATGTTCAATGCATCTTCAACAGATCTATTACGAATCTGATCTGCAACTAGTCTCACCTTAAAAGGCGAGCCCTTTGCATATTTGTGTATAGCTTTAACTTCTTTCATGTTATTCACCTATATTATTTACGGTCAGCCGTGTGACCAGTAAAAGTTCTAGTTAAAGCAAATTCACCTAACTTATGACCAATCATTTGTTCTGTAATAGATACAGGAACATGTGCTCTGCCGTTATGAACTGCAATTGTTAAACCAATCATCTCAGGTACGATTACTGAGCGACGAGACCAAGTTTTAATTGGTTTTCTGTCGTTGTTTTCTTGAGCAGTTAAAACTTTTTTAATTAAATGCTCGTCAACAAATGGTCCTTTTCTTAATGATCTAGCCATGATTAACCCTTATTTCTGCGACGTACGATAAACTTATCAGTACGCTTATTGCTACGTGTCTTATAACCTTTAGTCGGTGTACCCCAAGGAGAAACAGGATGACGACCACCACTAGTTTTACCTTCACCACCACCATGTGGGTGATCAACTGGGTTCATTACAACACCACGAACGGTTGGTCTAACACCTCTCCAGCGAGAAGCACCCGCTTTACCTAATTTTCTTAAACTGTTCTCAGATTTAGATACTTCGCCAATAGTCGCACGACATTCAGCTAATACTTTACGAACTTCACCAGAACGTAATCTAAGTGTTACATACTTACCTTCTTTCGCAATTAACTGCGCAGAAGTACCAGCACTACGTGCAATTTGAGCACCTTTCTTAGGTTGTAATTCAATACAATGAATCACACTACCTAAAGGAATGTTAGCCAAAAGCATAACGTTACCTGTTTGAATTGCAACCGTTGCACCTGAAACGACTGTATCGCCAGCACTTAAGCCTTTAGGTGCGATAATGTAACGACGCTCGCCGTCTGCATATAACACTAATGCAATGTTAGCACTACGGTTTGGATCATATTCCAAACGCTCTACACGTGCAGTAATATCGTCCTTATTACGTTTAAAGTCAATAATACGGTAACGACGCTTATGGCCACCACCTTTATGACGTGTTGTAATACGACCAGCGTTATTACGTCCACTAATTCTGTTTTTGCTTTCAGTTAACGGTGCATAAGGTGCGCCTTTATGTAGCTCTTTATCTACAATACTAACTACAAATCTTCTACCTGGTGAGGTAGGTTTTCTTTTAATTACTTGTGCCATAATAAAATCTCTTTAAGATGCGCTAACGTCAATCATTTGGCCTTCAGACACTTTTACCATTGCCTTTTTCCAATTAATACGACGACCAATTTTGCCTTTAAATACTTTCTTCTTGCCTTTAACAATTGAAGTTGTAACGTTTTCAACCGTAACGCCGAATAATAATTCTACAGCAGCCTTAACTTCCTTCTTGTTGCTATCAATACGCACTTTAAATGCATAGTAATTTTGAGCAGACAACATAGCTGTCTTTTCAGACACGATCGGCGCCAATAAGGTTTTTAATACTTTTTCTTGATTCATAACATTGCCTCAATTTTCTTCAATGCAGCTTGCGTAACCACAACATTTTTGTAACCAATTAAGCTAACTGGGTCAATGCTTTGAGTGTCACAAACACCAACATGGTATAAGTTACGAGCAGATAAGTATAAGTTCTCGTTCAACTCGTCTGTCATTAATAAAGCATCTGTAACATCTAGCGCTTTAAGAATGCCAGTAATATTTTTTGTTTTTGCTTCTTTAACATCAAAATCGTTAACAACTTTTAAACGATCAGTACGTGCCAGTTCAGAAAAAATAATTGAAATTGCACCTTTGTACATTTTCTTATTAACTTTTTGAGCATAACTACGAGGTTGCGCAGCAAATGTAACACCACCTGAACGCCAAATTGGTCCACGTGAAGTACCTGCACGAGCTCGGCCAGTACCTTTCTGGTTCCATGGCTTCTTACCACCACCACTAACTGCTGCACGATTTTTCTGAGCTTTAGAACCCTGACGTCCACCAGCCATGTAAGCTGTTGTAATTTGATGAACCAATGACTGGTTATATTCTCTTGCAAAAATAGTATCAGCTACTTCTGTCGTAGTTGACTTGTTTGTGCTTATGTTTAATACTTTTAATTTCATCTTAAAACCTTACGCTTCTGTAGATTCTGCAGAATCATTTGCTGCATTATCTTGAATATTTTTAGTGACAATAACGTTAAGTTTGTCTTTCTTAGGTGACAATGAAACTTTAACAAAACCTGTTGTAGCGCCAGGAATTGAACCCTTAACTAAAATAACATTTTTATCACTGTCAACTTTAACAATCTCTAAACACTCTTGTGTAACTTGCTCATCACCCATGTGACCAGCCATCTTCTTACCTTTAAATACGCGACCAGGCTCTTGACACTGACCAGTAGAACCAATTGCTCTGTGAGAAACTGAGTTACCGTGTGTTGCGTCTTGCATCTGGAAGTTATGACGCTTAACACCACCCTGGAAACCTTTACCTTTAGACTGGCCAGTCACATCAACATAGTGACCCGCACCAAACATAGATAAATCAAAACTAGTTGCATCATTAATTTCATCTGCATCGGCTCTAAATTCCCAAAGGCCTAAACCAATTTCTTGAGATGCTTTTGCATAATGACCCTTGATTGCAGCAGGTACGCGACGTACTTTAGCTTCACCTTTTTTGTTCACTTTAGCACCTGTCGTTACTTGAACAGCGCTATAGCCGTCAACTTCAAGTGTTCTTGTTTGAACAACACGATTAGGCTCTATTTTAATAACGCTTACCGGCGTGGCAGTGCCATCGTCGTTTATTAAACGCGTCATACCTAATTTTTGTCCTACTAAACCAATTGCCATGATCTTATTCCTAATTTATTTATATCTTACTGTCTAGTTAAGCTTAATTGCCACATCAACACCAGCCGCTAAATCTAACTTCATTAAAGCATCTACAGTCTTATCTGTAGGGCTAATAACGTCCATTAATCTAACGTATGTTCTTAATTCGTACTGATCTCTCGCTTTCTTGTTTACGTGAGGAGAAGTCAATACAGTGAAACGCTCTTTCTTAGTTGGAAGAGGGATTGGACCCCTAACACTAGCACCAGTACGCTTAGCTGTCTCTACAATCTCAAGCGCTGATTTATCGATTAAACGATGATCAAATGCTTTTAACTTAATTCTAATATTTTGATTGCTCATGTGTTTTTATCCTATCTGTTTGCTTTGCAAACTTCTCGTCGAAAAAGCGAAGATTATACAATAATTCTTCGACCTCTATTTAACTATTTAATCCGTAACTTTAGCAACAACACCCGCACCTACCGTACGGCCACCTTCTCTAATCGCGAATCTTAAACCATCTTCCATTGCGATTGGTGATAATAGCTCTACTTGCATTTTCACGTTATCGCCT
>FXLX01000017.1 GCA_900180385.1 uncultured Candidatus Thioglobus sp.
GTGATGAGTTTTAATAGTTCTGGTGTAATGTTAAATGCTGTTAAATTCATGTGGCCTGTTGATCGACTATCTAATAATATCTAATTATATCCAATTAATTGAAAAAATGACCAATAATTATTAAATTACTGAGAATTAAAGATAATAAAGATAATAAAGATAAATAATGTTAACTCATCTGTATTTTTGGTGCAAATTTTCGTACGTCATTTAGATGATCAGGTGACAGGTGAGAATACTTCAATGTCATTGCTAAAGTACTATGGCCTAGTGCTTTTTGCAGACTTAAAACATTACCACCATTCATAATAAAATGACTGGCAAAAGTGTGTCTCAATATATGAGTACTTTGACCTTTAATCTTTTTGATTTTTGATTTCTTATAGCACTTTATAAATGCGTTAGTGCTTACCGACAATGGTGTAGTGGTCCGTTAATCTTGGACACATTTCAAGCCACTTTTTCCAATTCAGCCATCTTCTGCACCTCGCAAGGGGGTATTGAACAGAAAGCATAACTTCGTAATGATTTGCAAAGCTTTGACAAGCGATATACAGCGGTCCAGACGGATAATTTAATCGTTCAGTCTTGAGACTTCTAAAGAAGCGCTCCATTACTGCGTTATCCCAGCAATTACCTTTTCTACTCATACTTTGAGTGATGTTGTTATTGCTGCAATAATCAATAAAGGCTTTAGATGAATACTGAGCCCCTTGATCTGAATGGAACATTAAATTATCAGTGTTTGGGTTGTATCGATTAATGGCTCTATCCATTGCATCCTGAGCCAATTGAGAATTAGGCTGTTTAGACAAAGCCCAACCAACAACTTGTCTTGAGGCCTTCTGTTCAATACCCCCTTGAGGGGTGAACTCACGATCAAGTAGATTGTCGGCCCTTTTATGTAGCTTGCCAGTATTGGGGATAATAATGACGTTTTTTAGGCCGTATGGCCTTAATATTGGCCTTGTTCATTAATGTCGTAGTTCGATGAATACCAATTTGATGACCCTCACTGTTTAGTTGACGCTGTAAGCGCCTTCTACCGTAAGTGTATCCCGTCTCAAGAGAGATTTGTCTCATCGATTTAATGATGGCTTTGGTGTCATCATCCATTGGCTTATCTCTTGACTGGTAGTAATAACTACTACGAGCGTGATCAAATAAATCACAGAGTTCTTGTACATTGTATTGTTGACAAGCTTCGCCCTACCCCTCAAGGGGGTATTAAACAGAATGTTCAACGCTAAACATTACGCGTTGCTTCCTGGTTTTTACTTGTGTCATTTATTGACCTCCTTATAGTTTGTATTACTCTTTACAGTACCCCCTTAAGGGGTATAAGGCTATCTTTGTGTCCAAGTTTGTCAGGCCACTACACCTTGTTAAATGATAAACCAAGAAAAGTCCTGAGTTATAAAACGCCAAAAGCGATATTTGAATCAGGTATTATTAACCAACAGAAAGTTGCGCTTAGAATTTGAATTTAGGTAGTAATAAAAATCAAGCCAGAACAAGAACAACAAAAGTCAAACTCTAAAACGAAAACAACTCAAGATAAAATTATGGAATTAGAAAATATGAGTATCAATAATTTAGAGCAACTAGATGAAGAATTAGCTAACGAACTATTGGCAAATTAAATGCCAAGAGAAGAGGCAGATCGGCTGACCTTCTTGGCATTTTGACAACTAGCTATCAGTAGTTAACTGCTCGTTATATAACAAGTCTGATATCTCACACTGCGGCTTAAATCCAGGCACAAGCTTAATCAATAACTCGCGTAATTTTTCTTGATTGCACTTATCAATCGCACTACTCAAGCCGTTTAATATTGGCTCCAGCTCATCCCAAGCGATCATATCTTCTTGTGCACGCATAATCAGTGGATTATCCGTATCACTAACGTTATCACCAATTAACAACTCTTCATAAAGCTTTTCACCAGGCCTTAGGCCGGTGTATTTAATCTCTATATCACCATCAGGGTGTGATTCATCTTTTACTTCTAGCCCGCTAAGCCTAATCATCTTCTGAGCCAAATCAACAATACGTATCGGCTTGCCCATGTCAAGCACAAATACATCACCACCTGTACCCATAGCGCCTGCCTGAATCACAAGCTCTACCGACTCAGGTATGGTCATAAAATAACGAATGATATTTTTATCAGTAACGGTTACTGGACCACCGGCTTCAATCTGTTGCTTAAACAAAGGAATCACAGAGCCACTAGAGCCTAGTACATTACCAAAACGCACCATGGTAAATTTTGTTCCACTTTGCTTAACAGATAACGCTTGCAACACCAGCTCAGCACTACGCTTAGTTGCACCCATGGTGTTGGTTGGGCGCACTGCTTTATCAGTTGATATCAACACAAAAGTCTCTACACCAAAATCAATCGCTACTTGTGCACAGTTAAGCGTACCAAAGATATTATTGTCAACCCCTTCAGTATTATTAAACTCCACCATAGGCACATGCTTATAAGCCGCTGCATGATAAATAGTATCCACACCAAAACGTTTAAACACATTACTTAATCGAGTCTTATTATTAACACTACCCAGTATTGGGTAAATATCAATCGAATGAATGCCAATATTAGACAACTCTTTTTCAATGGTATAGAGTGCTAACTCACTCATCTCATACAAGATAAGCGCTTTAGGTTTTAAAAATAAGATTTGCCGACAAAGCTCCGAACCAATAGAGCCACCTGCACCAGTAACCATCACCACCTTGTTGGTAATATTTTTACCCAATAAAGATTTATTAGCTTCTACCGTGTCACGCCCTAATAAGTCTTTAATATTCACTTCACGTAAATCACCAATACTTACCTTACCTTCAGCAAGTTCTGCCACACCAGGCAACATTCGAACCAATACAGGTTGCGGCTCTAATACATTAATAATATCTAGTCGCTTAGTACGTGAAGCAGATGGCATAGCAATTAACACCTCATCAACCTTAAGCTTAGTAATAACGCCAGCAATGTTATCTACAGAATAAACACCCAAACCTACAATTTGATTACCTTGCAGTTCATTCAAATCATCAATAAAGCCAACAGGATTATATTCAGAAGAGTGTGCTAATGCACTAACCAGCTGAATACCAGCATCACCCGCACCATACACCAAAACCCGTTTTTTACCGTCGTCGCTCTTGCTCTTGCCGTTGATCTTCCATTTAAAATTCAACATTGAAAATTCAACATTGTTGCTAAGCGCAACGCGCGCAGCAACGCGCACCCCGCCAATAGCCAATAAAGACAAAACCCAATTAATTAATATAACAGAACGAGGAATACCATCAATAGCAACCATAAAGCCAATAACGCCCCACACTAATGCATACAGCGATACCGCTTGCACAATAGCCCATAAAGCCTTAAAGCCAATATAACGAATAACTGCACGATACAAGCCAAATCGAACGAAAATAATACTAGCAACAATTGGCGCACCAAATATTACCCAAATCAAATCACTTTGTGGAAAATACCAATACCCCAGACGAATTGAGAATGATGCCAATAGTATTGACACCAAAAACACAGAGTCAACAAGCAACATGATTAACTGCTTATTAATTCTTGAAAGTTTTATTATTCTGTTTATCATTACTATCTAATTCTTATTAATCATATGAGTTAAAAACCACTTTTTCTAAAAAATATCTTTATTAAATTGAGCCAAGCTCTGACTTATAAAGAGTTGCGCTTCAATTCATCTGCATTACTGAGTAAATCAACAAGCTGAGGATTGAAGAATTATTGTAAAGCCCTTCAAGATAATAACTGTCTTTACCAGTCAGTCTTGCAATCTCTATTGTCGGCATGGTTTTGACAGCTTAACTATTTCGTTCATTTTCCTTATCATGCCACAACCTCAATATAAAGATATCATCATTCACTACAAGATATCGAACAGTGTAATGACCAATAAACAAATCTCTTATCTCGCTGGAATTTACCATACTGACAATCTTAATCCCAATAGATGGAAATTCGCACAATTTATTTACCTCTTGCTTTAGCTCGCTTACAATTCTATTGGCAGCAGATAGACTTTTATTGGCAATAAATTTTCGTAATCGATCCAGATCTTGTACAGACTCTAGCGTGTAATGAATTGTCATATAGTTGGAGTTGGCAATTCATCGTCACCTCCCCAGCTATCCATCCATTTTTCAACAACGCCCGCATCAATAAGTCTACCATTTTTAACAGAATCTAATGCCTCAAGCGTATCTTCCCATCGATCGCGTTCCATTGCTTGACGTGCAACAAACTCTTCAACTGCCCGATTGATAATATAGTTTTTACTTCTATCTAATTTTTTAGTTAGGTCTGCAAGTGGCTTTTCAATCTCTGAATTTAAACGAATACTAGTAACACCCATAATAAAGCCTTTGTAGTTATTTGTATTACATTATATTACAAACAGCAGCTAATTAGAAATCTATTACCTAGAAAATTAGAAAGTTTAGTTAGCTGATATAGCTTGTTTCATTGACGATAAGGGCATTTATCGAAAGTTAGTTCGTTTCGTAAAAAAGACAAAAATTATAAGTTTGAAATTTTGCACATCTAGTTATAATGAGTCAATATTGCAATTATAACCTTAAAATTATGACGAATAATACCAACTATATTGGCGGCCCAAAATCCGCTGAAACCAAGGCTATATCTAGTCGCAACTCAACCACTCATGGCCTCACCGCAAGGCGCTGGACTAATGATAATGAACAGGAATTATTCGATACGACTGTTAAAGCACTTATAGTTAATTTTGAACCAGAAACTTATATTGAAAAAATGCTTATCACTAAAATGGCGGAGTGCTCTGTGAGGCTATTGCGCATTCAAAATATTGAGAGCTCTATGTTTGACCTTGCCAATAGTGAGGCTGAACATCCTAATGAAATTGTTAAAAGTCTAAATAATGGTGACATAAGCTCAAAATTAGTGAAATCTATTCGTTCAGCCCACCTCAACAAACCTCTGTCCAATGATAAACTTATAACCTACAAAATCAGTATTATCAATGAAATTTCTTCTCATAATATAGATGATATTAAAAATTGGAATTACATTGATAAACACATGCCTTTAACAACGATTTATATTGTTAATAAAAGTGCTGAAGAAAATAAGAATTTATATACCTTTATATTTGAAGAAAGTGATGATTCGGTTGATTTAAATATGAAAGTATTTTTTGTAAATGCAGATGACCTTATGGATGATGAGACCTCAGAAGATTTAAACTTTAATAAAGATGTTAGTGAATTAGAGTCTGATTTATTACAAAAATACCTTAGAAAACTTATTATGGATTTTGATAATGATATAAAAATACAGTCAATAATTAATAATCTAGAAGACAGATCCAAGCAAGTCAAAAATGTTGCCTGATACTCAAAAACTAGGTCTAATTCAACGCTATCGAACTGCAGACGAACGATTGTTTTCTAAATCTTTTAGAGAATTGATTGCAATACAGGATAGACGAAAAAATATATAACTAATATTTTTGATCTAGTGATACACCTGGGCTCTTAACAGGATCTCCAGAAAATACTATTCCCGCTTCTTCCAGGCAGTCTTTAATAGCCTTAAGAACAAATGTGTTTGCATTAGGTATTCCTTCTTGCGCTTCGTACCTTCTTAGCGTGGCAACACCAACACCACTCTTGTCGGCCAAGTCTTGACCTTTCCAGCCAAGGAGCGCACGTGCAGCTTTAATTTGTCTAGATGAAATCATATAAATAATATATAATGATGTTTAATATATCAATTAATATTAAACATGAAAAAAATAACTCGCCTCATTAATTCTTTAGAAGGCGCTTATGCGCCTAATACAGTTAGATCTTACAGATCAGATTATATGCATTATTCCAACTGGTGTCATAAATATCAATACGATCCTTTTAATATTCATGAAGATAAATTTGCAGACTACATTCTACAAATGGGTGAAAGCCTAACTGTTGCAACCATTCAAAGGCGAGTAGCCAGCCTTAGTAGTATATTCAATCTCACTAAAAGCACCAATCCCACAAAAGCACCTGTAATAATTCTAACCATCAAAAAACTTCGAAGAAAATTTGGAAAACCTCAAAAACAAGCAACACCTCTAACTTACGACATTCTGACAAAACTAAAAAATGTTTGTTCTGATGATATAGCTGGTCTCAGAAATAGACTACTATTACAACTCGGTTATGAAACCATGCGCTGTCGATCAGAAATTTGTCAATTTAAATTTGAAGACTTATAGCATCATGACAATCATAAACATGCGCTCCTACTGAGACACTCTAAAACTAATCAATACAACCAAGGGAAAATAATTCCAATATCTAATGAGCTATCTGAGATGATCTTAATCTGGTCGCTGGCAATAGATCAAGATAGAGGCTATATCCTTAGAAGCTTCAAACGAAATCTATCTACTAATCCGTCTCTCACACCCGCATCAATTAATCATATTTTAAAAGACCTTCAAAAGCAAGCTGGACTGAATCAAATTGGTGAATTATCTGGTCACTCATTTAGAGTAGGAGCTGCGCTTGACCTGTTAGACAAAAATATTCCCTTAGAGAAAATTATGCTTAGAGGTGGTTGGAAATCAGAAACTAGCGCTATGAGATATCTTCAAAGTTGGAATGATAGTAACTGGTTGCTTGTTAATTGACTACAGAAAAATCGATAATCTAATTTAACACAGCCACCGCCTTTACTAGTGACTCACGCCATCACGCTTAATAACCTTTAAGAAAGTCATCCACAATATTTTTATATCAAACCAAAAGGATTTACGTTTTAAATACTCTACATCTAATGCCACTTTATCAGGAATTGACAGCTCATCTCTTCCATTAACTTGCGCCCAGCCTGTAATACCAGGCAATAACTTATCCACGCCTTTTTCAGTACGCAAAGTAATTAAATCTTCTTGATTAAATAGCGCAGGTCGCGGCCCTACAAAGCTCATATCACCCTTTAAAACTGAAAACAATTGTGGAAGTTCATCTAAGCTAGAACGTCGCAAAAAGCCACCAATAGGAGATAAATACGTATCTGGATTATCTAATAAGTGGGTTGCTACAGCAGGGGTGTCAATCCTCATTGATCTAAATTTTGGCATCTTGAATATTTTATTATTTTTGCCAACTCTATCAGACCAATATAAAGCCGGACCTTTAGATGATAAACGAACAGCGATAACAATTAATAGCTTAGGAATTGCTAACAGAGCAAGAATCGCAACACCTAGTAACAAATCAAAAATCCGTTTCATTCATATCCTGTAAAGATTTTTTAGCTTTAAATCCAAGTGCTTCTAGTTTGGCAGAAGAGTAGCACTCATCGTCTAGTAATTTATTAATTTTATATTTAATACGCGGGTTCACCAGTCTAACAATATCAAACAGGATTTTTGGAACACTCCATTTTGGAATTGACTTGCCTACCACACCGCACATAGCATTATAAATTTCACGAGAAGAATAAGGCGCACCATCTGTTGCGATAAATATTTCTCCATTGGAGTACTTATCTTCGGAAACTAGAAAAATTGCCTGAACCAAATCATCTACATGAATCATAGAGCGCCGATTCCCCATCTCAGGCAAGGGCGGAAACCAACCTTTCTTAATTCCCGCTAACATTAATTGTAAATTACCCTTAACCTCTGGGCCGTAAACCAATGAGGGGCGAATGATTGACACATGCATGCCAGATTCGTTACCTATTTTTAAAAGTTTTAACTCTGCCTCTCGTTTGCTTTTACCATAGACCCCTTCAGGCTCATTCTGATCGGATTCATTAATACACTTGCCAGAAGCCAAGCCCCCTCCAGCCTTCACACTGCTAATAAAAACAAAACATTTTACACCGTTTTCTACTGCCAATCTGGCCAGCTCAACTGTAGCTTCCACGTTAATCACACGATATAAATCTTCAACTTTACTAGGATCTTGCATATCGTGCGCAAAGCCCGCAAGATGAAAAACTGTATCTACAGATTCGAGTGCGTGCTTAGATATCCTATCCTGCTCCAGATTACATACAACTGTTTCATAATTATTGACCTTAGATCTAGCAAGCAATCTAACATCGCACTCTATAGTGTTCAACAAGCCAAGTAGTCGACTACCAATAAATCCAGTTGATCCTGTTACTAAATACATCGTCATCTAATCGTTATAACCAACCAATTGACTGGTTAAATTATTGATAATACTATCTTTATTAAAGGTCGTTTCTAGTAACTTTGTATTATTAATGATAAATTTAGATTTTTCATTCTCAGGCATATCTATACACTTTTCAAAAGATTTTTTAATAAGCTCTACATTAGATGGATCTGCACAGACCCCGAGACTATTATCGTTCACAATATCTGCCACATCGCCATTAATAATAGCTAATATAGGCTTCTTAGCCGCGATATAGGTTTGAGTTTTAGCAGGAACAGTTACTGAGAATATTGGCTCATTAATTAAAGATACAATTAGAAAGTCACTAGCTTTATAAAATTTAGCCATATCTTCGCGCATTTGTTTGCCGTGGAAAATTATGTTTGGATTGTTATTCGAGAGTTTTTTTAAAAAAATCAGATTAGAACCATCGCCAATAATATTCAGTTGAGATTTTTTTTGATACCCATCTGGTAATAAACAAAAAGCATTGATAATATTCTCTAGATTTTGCACCTTGCCAACATTTCCAGCAAAAGTAAAATGAATTTTTTGATTTTTGCTTAGGGCAATAGGATCCATATCCATATCTAAATCATCTGCCCAATTTGGAGCGTAATTAAACTTTAAGCCCTTCTTAATATATGGCTCTAATTTTGACTCAAAGCCTTTGCTTGAAATAGCAACAGCAGTAATGTTGTGATGCATAAATTTCACAAACGCATCTAACAGGGTTGAGAGCATCTTAGTTTTTTTAAAACCATATGCATAAACACTATCGGGCCAAACATCTTGCACCCAAAACATAGTTGGCTTCTTATATAACTTACGAATTACAACTGCTGGCAACATATCTGTTAGTGAGCCCAAATTAAACCCGAAAACATAGTCATATCTTCTGCCAATAAAAATTGCAACAATACTGCCAAAAATCATAAAGTTTATATATTTAAAGATCTTTTTAACTGTACTGTCTCTATAGCCTGTAACAGCGTGCACTCTGAAAATATTTATACCTTGACATTCGTCTTTTCGAAAGAATCCATTTTTATAGCCCAGGAAAACCTTTCCTAATGGATAAGTCGGGACTAAAGTTAATACATCAACATCATAACCTTTGCCTTTCCATGACAAAGCAACATCATTTATCTTAAATTCTTCAGGGTAAAAGCACTCTGTAACAATTAATATTTTCTTAGGCACTAATACTTTTTCCAAACCACTCTATTTACGTAATCAACATAACTGTGGATTATACGAACCATCTTATCCGACACATTAGGCATAGAATAATCGTCAACTTGGCGTATTAGTCTTTGCACACCTCTTGGCTGTTTGTCAATAATAGATAAAGACTGCATAATTCTTTCTTTCTGCAAGCCTGTCATAATAACTGCAGCTTCTTCCATGCCTTCAGGGCGCTCGTGTGCTTCGCGAATATTTAAGGCCGGGAAATTTAAAATAGAGGACTCTTCATTTATAGTGCCACTATCTGACAACACCACCTTAGCAGACATTTGAAGCTTGTTGTAGTCCTTAAATCCTAGTGGCTTCAATAATTGAATTATTGGATTTAATTCAACTTTCATTTCATCAATACGTTTTTGCGTTCTTGGGTGTGTAGAAACAATAATCGGCATTTGATAAATCTCTGCAATTGCGTTTAATGACTCCATTAAATTCAAAAAGTTCTTATCAGAATCAACATTCTCTTCACGATGCGCACTGACAACAAAAAACTCATATTCTTTAATCCCTAAACGCGTCAACACATCGGAACTTTCAATGCCATCACGATAAGTATTCAGCACTTCGAACATAGGACTGCCCGTTTTAATAACCATATCTGCCGGCAAACCTTCACTCAAAAGATAGTCTCTAGCAATGCTACTGTAAGTTAAATTAATGTCAGCCATATGGTCAACTAAACGACGATTAATTTCCTCTGGAACACGCTGATCAAAACAACGATTACCAGCCTCCATATGAAATGTTGGTATCTTTCTGCGCTTGGCAGGTAATAAGGCCATACAGCTATTTGTATCACCCAAAACAAGCATAGCCTCCGGCTGAATTTCTTCTAAAACTTTATCGACTTCAATGATAACATTTCCAATAGTTTCAGCACCAGTTGTGCCAGCAGCGCCTAAAAAATAATCTGGCTTTCTAATTCCTAGATCATCAAAGAAAATCTCATTCAATTCATAATCATAATTTTGCCCTGTATGAATCAGAATGTGTTCGCAATGCTCATCAAGCTTCTTAAGGACACATGCAAGACGTATGATTTCTGGACGTGTTCCAACTACTGTTGCAATTTTTAATTTTTTCATATCTTATATACCTCTACACTTTGTGAGTTATGGTATCAGGATTATCAGGATCGAAAATTTCATTGGCCCAAAGCATGACAATCATATCTTCCGTACTGATATTGGTAATATCATGAGACCATCCTGGCACCGTTTCAACAATTTTTAACTCTTTGCTTGTTGTGATAATCTCATACGTTTCATCTAAATCTACATGTCTAAAACCAAATCTTGCCTCACCTTGGATAACTAAAAACTTTTCAGTCTTGGAGTTATGATAATGACCACCTCTAGTAACACCTGGCTTTGCAGTGAAAAATGAAAATTGGCCACTATCTTTTGTTTTTAGCATTTCTGCAAACATTCCACGCTCATCACAATGTAAGGGTATTGAATAGGAAAATTGCTCAGGAGAAAGATAACTTAGATAAGTTGAATATAGCTTACGAATAAGTCCACTACCAACCTTTTCAGTTATAAGTGAATCTCGACTTTCTTTAAATATCTTAATCTGATCGACTAAATCGCCTAATTTAATTTTATACTCTGGCTGCACTGACAACTTTTTTTTGTCATCTTTCGCTTCCTGTATTATCTTAACAAACTCTTCAACCACATCATCAATATAAACCAGACTCAATTCAAAATCTTGATTTTTAACTTGGATGGGCAAGTCATGACTTATATTGTGGCAAAAAGTCGCCACAACAGAATTATAATTAGGCTTACACCACTTGCCAAACACACCAGGAAGACGATATATATAGACGGGGCTTTCTGTGCCATCTTCAAGTTTATTTATGGCTGTTTCAGCGTCTAATTTACTTTTTCCATACACATTATCTAGCGTGGCTTGTGTAGATGATGCAAAGATAATAGGAATTTTCCTGCCTGTAGAGCGCACTGCTTCACATATTGATTCTGTCAATTTAGTATTACCTATATTGAAATCTTGTTCATTTGTAGGTCTATTTTCTCCTGCTAGATGGACAATGAAATCAGAGTTCTTAACAAGTTCTATCAGGTCATCAATCGAGTTATTACGAGTATATGTCGTAATTTTAATATCCAGCCCTCTTAAGTGGATAATTAAGTTCTTCCCAATGAATCCATCAGATCCTGTTATAAGCACTCGCATCTTATTCTTCAGGATCTATGATTTCGCCGTTTTTAGCAGCTTGAATAAACTTTAATTTATTCAACAATCGTTTCATGCTATCAACATCTAACTGTGTGGTGTTATCTGAATTATATTCATCTGAATCTGTAATATCTTTATCACCATCTTCCACATACTTGGCATAATTCAAATCACGCAGATCCGGTGGTATTTTATAATAATCACCCATATCAAGAGCACATGCCATTTCTTCTTTAGATAACAAAGACTCATATCGCTTTTCACCGTGCCTTGTACCGATAACTCGAGTAGGATAGCTAGACTTTCCCATTAGATCACAAAGAGCTTGCGTCATGATTCTAACTGTTGCTGCGGGCGCTTTTTGAATAAAAATATCGCCAGGATTTCCATTGTCAAAAGCAAATAGAACCAAATCCACTGCATCGTCCAATGTCATCATAAAACGTGTCATGTTTGGATCTGTTAGAGTTAACTCTTTGTTTTCATGAATAAGCTCCACAAATAACGGAATGACAGAACCTCTAGATGCCATCACATTGCCATATCTAGTGACACAAATTATTGTTTTGTCACCCCCTTGTCGAGATTTAGCAATAACAACTTTCTCCATCATTGCTTTGGATATGCCCATAGCATTAATTGGATATACCGCCTTGTCCGTACTTAAACAAATAACTCTCCTCACATTAGCATTAATCGCAGCGGTCAGCACATTATCAGTGCCAATTATGTTGGTTTTAACCGCTTCAATGGGATGAAATTCACATGATGGCACTTGTTTTAATGCGGCTGAGTGAAAAATGTAATCTACATCTCTAACGGCATTCATTATCGAGTCATAATCTCTCACATCACCAATATAGAACTTAACTCTATCGTCGGCATATTGACGTCTCATGTCATCTTGTTTCTTCTCATCGCGGCTAAATATTCTAATTTCCTTAATATCAAGCTTTAAAAAACGGCGTAATACGGCGTTACCAAAAGAGCCCGTTCCACCAGTAATTAATAAAATTTTATTTTTAAACATTAAATATAATTCTCCAATAATCTAACATAGCCTATAAATCAAACCATTATATGATTGTGTCTTTATAGTGCAATCTCTTTAACAAAATAATCATTAAGATCTATAAAATTATATTGCTTAATGATGGATCTTAATTTGGTTGTAGAAGCAATTGATTCATTAATCTCATCTCTAATCTTAGAGTTAATCTTAAAGTCAACAGAATAATCTTTCAACATTTCTACAATATTTTTGATACTGTGTCCACTACCGGTGCCAACATTAACAATGCCACAATAATCTGATTCTAATAATTTATTATATATATTACATACATCCAAAATGTGTATGAAATCTCTCACTGACTCCCCATTATTAAATAAATGCAGTTTTCCATCTCCAGCATGCGAAGCAATCATTTTTGAAATAATCGAAAAATTATCATTACCCCCATACATATTAAAGACTCGGGCAATAATATAATTAATTCCATGTGCTGATAAGTAACTTTGAATCATTATTTCACTTGAAATTTTTAATGAAGAGTATAACGAGCTGGGATGAACTTGGTCTTTCTCATGGCAACAAGGATTTCTTCCATAAACAGCAGCACTACTGGTATATATAACAGTATCGATTAAGTCTTTTATATTAATTAACACATCGATTATGTTTGACAGATCTCCTAGCGTCTTTTCAGTATATTGTTTAGGATTTGAAAAATCCCCTAACTCTATACTTCTTTGAAAAGAATTAATCACTACGTTAATCCTAACATCTTTATCATGATATTTTAACAACTCCTGGGCATCACCTCCCGATAGGAGGATTGAATTATTTAAAACCGAACTCAATGACAATGAAAGATTGCTCCTTTCGCCAAATAAAACATTTATATTTTTTTTCATCTCATTGCCATTCCAATTATATCCCCAAGTCTCTTAGTATTTTCTTCAACTGAAAAGCTATCTATTGCAAGCTGATGACCGTTGCTTGCGATACTTTTTCGCAACTCTGTATCTAAAATTATTTTTGTTAATGCACTTTCAAGTGCAGCTACATCGTATGGAGGAACTATAATAGCATGTTCACCATCCTTCACATAATCTAGAATTACACCTACAGAAGTAACTACCGTTGCAAGTCCAGCTGCCATCGCTTCAATCATTGCATTAGGAAACCCTTCGGCCCATGAAGGGAGAACAAAAATATCACTTTTTTCTAAAATACTATCAACAGCTTGTGAATTGGCCCAACCAAAAAAGACGATGCATTTTTTTAGATTATGTTCTTTTACAAAATGTTTGGCAGCTTTTTCAGCATTCCCGCTCCCTACAAATGTAAGGTGAAATCTGATGCCTTTATTATGCAGATTATTACACGCATATAATAATTCAAAAACACCCTTATATTTTTCCAGCCACCCAACAAAAATTAATTTTGACGTGTTATTAAGTTCGGATTTCCTATTTTTACCAATCTCAATTTGTTTTTCAGTTGCAGTCCAATTATTCACAACCTTTACTTTTGACTTATCAAGCCCAAGCTGATTTATGGCATACCCCTTCCATTTTACCCCTTGACAAAGAAAAACAGTTGAATGACCATAGAGAAACCTAATTAACTTTAACATAAGAGGTGATCTGGATGTTTGACTAATAAGATTTCCAGCTCTTGGAAATATTAATGCAGGACGTTTAAATAAGTGACACATCCATACCATGACACCTTTCTCAATTGCACTTGCCCCATCTGAGGAAAAAATTAATACCACATCAATTCTATTGAATATCAATCTATACATTAATATAAATAATCGACGTACAGCCATAACACTTCGAATAAAAAGTTTCGGTGGAGGGTTGGAGATTTGTGATGAATCTAAAGTATCAATGTCAAATCTATTTGCTATTGATGATTCCAACAAAATTTTACATGATTTTGCAATACCTCCATAAATAGCCTTGCTTTCTGCTGGGAATGCCCCCACTATAAGTAATTTTGGCTTTGGCATTACTAACAACTGTTATGTTCAATTAAAAGCGACTCATAAGCGCCAGACATACTGCCTTGATCAAAATTTAACTCTGCAAACTCTCTTGCATTTTTTATCATATTACTTTTTTCTGAAAAACTCATAACACTTAATCGCTCTATAGAATTACAAATTGATTCTGGAGACAAAGGGTCACACAAAAAACCACGCTCTTCGTCGCCAATAATAAAAGGATGATCGCAAACATTTGATGCAATCACAAAGCAACCTTCGATCATTGCTTCGCAAATAACCATTGGCAAACCTTCATAGATACTAACAAGAAGCAGGGCGTCGCTCTTTCGGTAAAGGCTTACAATATCCTTAACCTCTCCTAACCACGTCCATTTCGATGAAAGCTTAGTATTTTTAAGCAAATACTTATCCATTTCTTTTTGCATCTCTATAGATTTATCAAAACTACCATCTCTTCTGCCTGCCCACTCTACTCTTGGAATCCAGCCATTCCGATCATAGAATAACGAGAGTGCTTTTAATAAATTAACTCCATTCTTGGGATAAGCAATACGGCCAACTACTAACAATTTAAGATTTTTATTCTGGGTAATTGTCTGGTCTTTTGAAAGTGCTGGTATTTCGAACCCATTCAAAATTGCATGTGTTTTTTTTGAAAGCCCAGGCCGTCTCTTTAACAATCTAGCCTCATTAAAGCTATTTGCAACAACTGAATAGGCTGATAAAGATGCCAAATAGAATAAGAGTTTCTTAAGAATAGGTACAGGAGCGTTAGAAGAGCTCTCTTCACATACAATCAATCTACCCCTTACACTTCTTCCTATCATGGCCAATGCAGCATATATACTTGGCGCATGCATGGAGCTTATAACACCATCATAATTGTGCTTTAAAATAATACTGCGTAATTGCTTCACAATATATAAAGAAAATCCATCTTTTTTCTTTTCTACAGCGTGAATTTTAATACCATAGGATTGAAATTCTGAAGCAAAAAAATCACCCTTCGGGTTATAGATAAAGAGTTCTACTACATGCCCAAGATCTGAAAGAGATTTAGCCAAATTTCCTTTCAGTTTTTGCGCCCCTCCAGAACCCAATGAGTCAATTACAATTAGAATTTTCATGTGATTTTGATTTGTTTTTCATATATAAATAACTACCAGCAATATAAGCAATTAATACCCAGACAATTTTTTCAGTTAATCCCTGAGCAGTTAAGTGAAAACCTAAAATTGTCGGCAACAATAAGACTGGTAAAAAATTACCAGAATATTTATACACCCAATAAGATGCAGACATAATTCTATACATAAATATTATATAAAGAATTAATCCTATAACTCCCGTATAAAGCATTACCTCAATAATAACGTTATGCGGACTTTCAATTGCTCCTAAGAAATTATAGGTTTGAAGATCAGCTCCAGATAAGCCATATCCAAATATAAAATTGTCTTGAATAATTGGAAGAAACTCATGCCATAAGTAAAGTCTACCACCAAGAGGGAGTGAGCTTTCTCCATCGAATATTTTAGAAAATCTTGACACAGATAATTCAGACTGCATTAAAACATACAATAATAAAGAAATGAAAACTAAGGTAAAAAAAGTCACAACAGCGGAAGATACCAATCCCCTCCTCTCAATAAAAACTTTTATAAAATACCATATACTAAAACTAGCTACTAAAATTAAAACCGACGTCCTGGAGCCAGTTTTCAACATAAACCAAAAAATAAGTGGCATAAACGCAATTAACAGCAAGTGACTCCTTCCCAACTTTAAACGCCCTTTAATCATTATTATTATTATCAATGCTGTCGCTAGCTTTGATCCAATTTCATTGTGGCCAGCACCAAACCATGTGTACCTAAGATCTTGGTTAATTTCCAATCCAATACCAAGAAAAAATAAAATAGATACAGTAATAATACCCAAAGAAAATACCAACAAACCCTTCTCTAAAACTACAGGGTCTCTTTTGGTATGATTTAAAATTAAAATAAATAATAATATGTTTAACATGAATTCTATGTCAACAATTCTAGATGAATATGCATTTATATTAATCAAACTAACTATGGTTAGCCATATAATAATCAATATTAAGGGGGTGGTAAAATGCTTATTTAGAGCACAAGAGTACTTATATTTAATAACAGATATCAAATATAAGATAGCGGCTATTTTTGAAACTGAAACAAGAAATATTGAAATATTAATATTAATATTCTCCATGCCTAGTAAAAAACAGTACAAATATAAGGCAATATTTTGAAAAGAAGTAAAAACT
The DNA here is from genome assembly GCA_900180385.1 of uncultured Candidatus Thioglobus sp. Classification (GTDB taxonomy): domain Bacteria; phylum Pseudomonadota; class Gammaproteobacteria; order PS1; family Pseudothioglobaceae; genus Thioglobus_A. Next base: position 16,990 of record FXLX01000017.1, read on the forward strand.
CTCATTATATTATTAACTTCATTTTTTGTTTATAACGCTATTCCTAATACAAATTAATATTTTCAAATTTGGATCCAAAGGCTTCTGCATATCTAACAAGAGATGTTCTAGGGCCAATCAATTTTTTTGATTCTGACAGCATCTCCATCTCAAGAATAATATTATCGCTACACAATACAACCAATCCTCTTGAAATATTTGTTAACATTAATTCAAGTTCATTTTTTGCTTTTATATCTGCACTAAAACCAGGGTGTAACTTTATAACACCTCCATCAGGCATTCTATCAACTAAAGCTTTTAACATGAATTCCCATTGATTATGGGCAACTCGCCGAGGAGCCGGGGTAAGTCCAATAGTTTTAATACCTGTAAGTTTTGGTTTATATTTTAACAAGGCGACACTATAATCATTTAAGATTTTACGCTTACAGTTTGGAACTAGAGGAAAAACATCGGGAAGTATTCCGATAAAAGCTAAAGCATCATCACGAAAATAATCTTTAAAATCATTCCTCCTGCTATCTCTATACCTTAGCCTACTTTTCCAAATATTTAACTGATTAGCAGTATAAGGCTTATAGAGCCCATAAGACAACCACCCTTCTTCAAGATAAATATGACCTGCACACAAGGGCAAACATAGCAATCCTTCTACATCTGGATAGTTCCATGAAGTGTATAATAAAAAACGATCATTATTCTTCCTAACCACATTTGCAATACGCCTACTAAATGGGGTTTTTCCAAAAATTTTTGTATATATTACGTCATACCACCTGGGTGGCGGATTAATGGGTTTTTTTTCTATAATAGATGTATCTGTATTGCGCATGGAAATACAAACTATTTTATCTGACTGAATGCCATATGTATCAACAATGATACGTACAATCATAGCCACTACCGGGTTGCTAATCATAAACACATGCTGATAATCATTATCAATAGCATATTGAATACCGCTTGGTACAAGAGTCTTTTTATTCAAACCACCCCTATTCAATTAAAAAAAATTTAGCACGCTTAAGCCAAGGTTTTATATCGTAAAGCCTCCAAAACAAAAAAGAATAAATCTTGTCATTTACACTTTTCTGACGCTTTTTCAAGTTGAGGCTTTTTACACTTGTTGCAGCTTTATAAATTTGAGAAATAGAGAGGTCATATTTAAATTGTTCAATATCCTCATAACTCATAGTGTCAGGATGGAGGCATATAGTCCACACCCCATATTTTTTTTTCTTTACACTCCATAATTGTTGCGGAATAAAATAAAAGCTTCTTTCGTAGAAAGGGTATTGAGCAATACCGTCGCTAACTATATTAATATTTGTCTCACAAAGTAAAGCCCGCAATGTTTTACTATCAAAGCTATGCGAAGGAGCCACCCAAACTTTTGGATCAAATCCATTTTTACGAAATATGTCTATTGATTTTCTTATTTTTTCTTGTTGCTTCTTAAATGTCAAGCCTGCAAATTCACTTCTATCATAGTAAGGGAAAAGTAGCTCTTTTCGATTTACTTTATGATACAAATGCTGGTATCCATGCATAGCAATTTCCCAACCTTTGTCCTCCCACTCTTTAATTAATTTCCAAAAATTAGGATTTAACTCTTGATACATAAGATCTGGATCTCTATTGTCAGGCGTTACTGCAACAATTGGAACAATGCCATACTGCTGAAATATTTCCTCAATAGCCTTCCATTTTTTAGTATCCATAAATGAAGTGGCATCATCAAGTCTAAATATATATCTAGCTTTCATTTTTTTGCCATTTTATTTATTTTTTAAATTTAAAAAATCAAGCGTATCAGATGTCTTTACTTGGATGCTTTCATCGGGTGACATCTCAACATATCCTATTTTTTCGCCAAACACTCCATGTGTTTTTAACACTTGCCACCAAGTTGAAATAATTGAACCATTAAAATGATATAGACGCTCTCGATCAAACGTTAAGTCTTGAAAACGCCCTGGATTCAAAAGATTTAGTCCATCTTCTCCATGAGAAAATATTGGCTCTCTCTCCTCTTGAACCGATACCACTGAGTCACTTTCTGTAATTCTAAGTACATCTAAAACTGTATCAATATGCTTAGTTTGACGACATACCGCATGAAGATTTAGGAATGTTATTACATCTGGAGCAAAGCCCTTTATGTTTTCATAATAATCCCCAGCATCAAGCATAAAGCTCTGAATTGGTATATCTCTGGACATCTTTGTATTTTTAGATCGCTTTAGTCGTAAATGCTTTGGAACTTTACCCTCATCCTCTAAGCGCTTAGAGTAGTCTAATACATTTTGACTCTCAGACGAAACAACTACATCGTTTATTTTGTCTGATCTAGCCGCAACAAGAATAGCCTTCTCAAGCAGGGAGTGCCCATCAAACTCCCGATAAGGCACATTCTCAAAATTAGGGTATGATTCACGAACTGGAATTATAGCTATACAAGTTATGTCATAATCCCCCTCCAACCCTTCGCTAATACGTTTAAATATTCCATTGCGCGCATCAAGAAGTCGTTTAGAGTCGCGACTCATTGAATCTCCATGTTGTCGATAGTAAAATATTGGAATGTTTAAGCTCGCTGCTCCGATACGATTGAACAATTTATACCAAAGATCCCATCCATCTTGAGCACTAACAGATTCAGAATACCCTCCAACATTTTTTAGTGCACGCGTATTAAACATTGTGCACGCTCCATGAGGAGCTAGATGTCCTGCCATATCCTCTACACCTAGCTTATGACGATATTCCATATCTAATATTTTTCCATCTATATCTACATAGAAATAATTTCCATAAACCATGCCTATATCGGGATTATTTTCTAACTTTGTTACCATGCTCAAAAGAGCAGTTTCATCTAGCCAATCATCTGCATCTAGTCGCACCATATATTTACCATTAGCACGCCCTAAGATATAATTTGATAACTTTTGTAAACCAAGTGGTTTGTGATTTTTAACAAAAGTAATACGATTCAATTCTTTACGACTAAATTCTTCGGCGATAGTAGATGTGTCATCAGTAGATGCCTCATCAACAATAATCAACTCCCAATTAGTATACAGTTGAGATAGAATGCTTTCAACACACTGCGTTAAAAAACAACCGTAATTTCTACACGGTACATAAATTGTCACAAGTGGGTTAGAAGACATTAATAATCACCTTTATTCTAAGTTATAATCTATACCATTAATAATTGCACAATAAGGCTCAAGATCACGCATTGCTTTAGCCCCTATTAAAAGGTATGCATCTCTAGCGTCAGTTCCATGCGCAGGTCGAAGACATATTAAATCTTTGAACTGTATTAGTTCACCTGCATTAATATGTCGATTTACATAAACTCCGCGACGAAAAGATATTTCATGCTTATTATCTAGTTCACTTTGCTGAGGAATTTTTATCCCGTCACCCCGCAACGTAACAATTTTGGATACATCCGACTTTAATTGCAATACTTCTTCAGCGACAAGTGACACTTGATGATCTCGAAATGTTTTACCTTTACGAAAATCGGTAAAATGAAATTCTAACACGTCAGCACCCATAGCTGCAGCACCACGAAGTGCTGCCATTCCAATAGTATGATCAGAATATCCCACTGCAAGTCCAGTAGTCGATCTAAGGGAGTCCATCACCAATAAATTAGCATCGCTATCGGGAATAGGGTACATAGATGTACACTGCATAATGCAAAGCATATCTGCTTCGGAATAAATAGAATTTATACTTTGAATATACTTAACTGTCTGCAATACTTCATCCATTGACGACAAGCCAGTGGAAAGCAAAATAGGCTTACCCCTAAGAGCAAACTCTCGAAGTAATGGCCATGCAGTCATGTCTCCAGAGCCTATTTTGTAAAAGTCAAGATATGGATCGATCCAATCTAGCATTTCCATACTCCACACAGAAGCAAGATAGATCACACCAGATTTACGACACATTTTAGCTAAAAATATATGCTGAGCCTTGGTTAGCTCAAATTTCTTAAAATGCGAGTTTCGATCAGGACTTTCGACAGGGCTAACCAATGTATCGGCATTGTATAATTGTAATTTCACACAATCAGAACCAGAGTCAATAGCTTGAATTACCATGCTTTTTGCTACACTAAAGTCGCCTTCATGATTACCTCCAATTTCGGCAATAAGCATAGGTCCAGATTCGCCCTTCCACAGTGACAGGGTATCATTTCTGGTTGCAGCATTATAAATTTGTTTTAAATTTAACATGGATAAAGATGTTTTAGATTGGTAAGCAATCTTATTTGCTAATTTGATATCTTTCAAAGTATCAATAGCTAAATGCAAGCCAGAAGCCTCTGGGCATTCTTGATTGATATAAACATATCTATCTCCAAATTCAGAATTATCATACAAGTAAGACGTAACATGCTCGTGATGTCCAGAATCTTCCATACGTGAAACAACTATACGATAGAAATCAACCTTCATGATTTCTATACTCATTCCATACGGGAATGTTCTACCTGGAACATTTGTCACAAAGTCATACTGAGCGGTATCTGCTATTGCCAACATAGCATGTAAAGAGTTGATATCGACAAATAGATTGTCTCCATTGATACGAACAGCATAATCCCAATTATACGAATCAGCACAAGATAAAAAACGACTAGACACATCATTTAAACTCCCTCTGAAGCATTTAATTCCAGCTCTTTGGCAGTAGGATGCTATCGGATTGTCACTTTTATCTATAGAAGTCGCCACTACCAAAGGCCTTGAGGATGCAGCCAATTGAACTCGCTCTACAATATAACTTAATATTGTTCGACCCTGGATTTCAGTAAGTATCTTTCCTGGCAAACGCCTTGAATTATATCGGCACAGTATAATAATTCCAATTTTCATTTACGCTTTCCTATGATTGTAGCTGGCGTACCACCTACAATAGTATATGGTGGCACATCTTTTTTAACAACAGAGCCTGCGGCTATAATGGCTCCATCTCCAATAGAGATGCCGCTGAGTATCACAGAATGGGATCCAACCCATACATCCGACCCTATTTGTATAGGGCTTGAAATATTAAGCTGTTTATTCATAACATTTTTTTTATCAGTCCCGTGATTACTATCAACAATATACACAAATGGAGCAATCATACAATCTTCACCAATAGTAATCATAGAGGATGCATAAATGAAGGTATTGAAGCCAATAGTTGTTCGAGAGCCGATAAAAACTTCTGACTTTTCATTACATGGACAAATATGCGCTCCAGTCTTAACAATAACATCTTTAAAGAGATGTATATTTTTTGGATAACGCAGCAATTTTGCCCCAAAATAAATTATAGTATCTGAGTGGAGCTTGACGCCACGAAACTTATGTCTAATATTTTGGAGACGAGTCAACCAAGTGGGTGGCAAATGTTTACGTAACTGCGTATTAGGGATCATAAATATTATTTTGTAAAAAACTGCTCTAAAAGATGTGTCACACCTTCAAATTCAGACTTAACAAAAGTTTTGTCTAAATAATGAGAAAACCTGTTTTGTGCACTATGATTTTGACATCCTGGCACGGCGTATAATTCTTTTTCAGATAATAGAAAATTGATAATTTCCCTTGTCTCTGATATTCTTTTCTTCGTAATATTTTCAAAGGAAAAATTGTCACTCCATGATGTAATATTTGGACAACCATTAAACCAAGAGTCTCCAAATATCAAGGCTTTCTTATTCATTACTGCAGCCTCCAATGCAACACTACCGCTAATAGTTGCGACAAAAATACTATGCTTTACCAACTCTAAGGAATTTATATTTTCAGAAACCAATTTCACTCCATTAACATTTTTAATAAGGTCATAAAACAATGGACTTCTTCCACGAGAGCCTTTATCAGCCATATAAAATTGCGATGGATGTTCTTTGACAAAAATATCAACATCATCTGGTAATTGCTTTCTTAACCTAATTATAGCAATAACTTGGTCGTGAAAATCTCCACCATCCGGATTAGTTGTTCTTTCAGGTTCAAAGTGAAGTGCATAATAAACATATTTTTTCGCTAAATCTACAGATTCCTGCTTTCTTTTAAACTCATTAAGTAAATTTTTCTTCCGTAATCTCTTAATTTTTGACCTGCCAAAAAAACCTATTCTGAATGGATTGATATGATAATAGTCCTTCTTATAAGACATACGAATTTGAAACCAGGACTCCTTAATAAGAGCCATACACCCTGTTTTAATAAAAGTAATAACGCTATTTACCCACTTCGATTGAAGTCTTTGAGATTTCATATAAGATAGCTCGTAATTATCTCTAGATTTTATATTCGTAATAGAGTCTATGTAATTAAGCACATCACCTTCTATACGTTTAGACAAGCTTTTATCAATTTTTATTTTATTTTTCTGTCGAACTCCTGACTTAATATATTGTAAAAACAATAATGGAACTGGCATCCAGGTATTAAATTTAACAATCTCTATGTCTAAATATATGCATATTTCATATAATAAATATTGCGCATGAGAATGAGGGTTTTCCACCACAACCAAAGCATCCGGCTGAGACTCCTCTACCCTCTTCAATATCCAAATAGTTAATTTATTAAAAATAGCCTCTCTATCTATTCTTCCAAAGGTGCCATATAAGTCAAGCCTATCCATCATCTTTAAACATCTATCCTTAGCGCGTAAATAGTGTTTAGATGAAAAAAATTCAATATTTTCACCATTGTAATTAATATTTTTTATATTTTGTTGATAATGAACAAAGTCCAACATCCGAACAACAACATCCCCTCCGAAAACCTTAGTTGCTTTATGGTAATGACAATCATCACCAAGCCATAATACTGGTTTTGCAACACCTCTTTCATATAGGTCGATAGCGGAATCTAGCCAAACTTTATTACCGGTCATGCAATAGCAGTATTTTTTCATGTAAAAATTTTCCTTTCTTTTATAAATGTTTAAATTGAACTGCTGTTCCTGATTCTATATCACAACAGACTTTCTTTCCAAGAATATCATCAAGAAATTTTGGCAAAACTCCATAACCAGGCCTAATACTTCTTACATGATCCTTGGTAATTATCTCACCTTCTTTGATATTTTTTACAAAATACAACGAACGTCGAAATTTTACGTTAGCCTGTTCGCTCGATTTTCTACCATAATCAACCTGTCCAAGCGATTCCCATGCGGTTTTAGCCCCTACACACAATTGCTTTAATTCTTCTGATTCAAGTGAAAAAGAATCGTCAGGGCCGCCGCCATTACGATCTAGAGTTACATGTTTTTCAATAATTGATGCGCCTAATGCGACACTAGTAATTGCTGTCGTGTTGTCAATTGTGTGGTCTGACAAACCAGTAACTAATCCAAATTTGCCCTGCATATCAGCCAGTGTTCTTAAATTATAATCGGCTGCTGGTGCAGGGTAGCCGCTCACACAATGAAGTATGGCCAACTCTTTACACCCTCCTTCTCGAGCAGTTTCAATAGCTTCTTGAATTTCTTGTGTATCTGCCATACCAGTTGAGATAATCATGGGTTTTCCAGTTTGAGCTACATATTTTATCAAAGGAAGATCCACCGCCTCAAAAGAGGCGATCTTATATGCTGGCGTATTTAAATCTTCTAATAGATCAACAGCGGTATTATCAAATGGAGAGCTAAATATCGTAATACCAACTTTTTTTGCATAATCGAATAATGGTTTATGCCATTCCCATGGCATAAATGCGCTTTTATATAGTTCATACAAGCTTTGTCCAGACCAAAGCCCTTCCGTTAATTGGAAGTCTGACAAGGTACTATCAATTGTTAAAGTATCAGGAGTATAGGTCTGTAACTTTACACAATCAGCGCCTGATGACTTGGCCATATCTATAATCTTATATGCATTATTAATATCGCCATTATGGTTTGCTGACATTTCAGCAATAATATAAGGTGTAAAACTATTTCCAATTTTTCTACCGTTGATTGTAATAAAGTCACTCATTATTCTTCTCAATTATTATATTAAACTTTACTCCATCTTTATAAAAGTAAGCGGGGAATCTTTTTGGGTCGCATACTCTTATTAAATCGAACTGCTCGTATATAGTTTGATTTATATCAATTACACTATCCTTTGGTGATCTTTTTGGCCAGCATTCGCCATCAAAATTAGGCTGTTTTTTTGGCTCTATAGTATTGTAATTTTCAATTGCAAAATCCATTAATGCTAGCTCTGAATCAAAAATTAATTCATTAATTTCATCAAAAAGGGCTGTTTTTGGAATTGACACACTAATCTTCTTCCAAATATCACCAGTGTCGACTTTGTTCTCAGCTTCTAATAAGCTTAAGGTAATATCAGTTGCTCCATTAATAATTTCCCACACATGTGGACTCCAACCTCTACCATATGGCAAGTCACTTGCATGAACAACCAGCGTTTTATTAAACTTCTTTCTTTCTGACTTCGACACTATGTCAGAACATGATATTAAGAATAAAATGTCGCCAGATGTTATTTCTTTCTTTGAATGGATGATATTTATTTGATGACTTTTATTTGTTTCTACCCATTTATTTACATAAGTATTTACAGGATGTTCTATAGACGTAATCAATATTGAAATATTCATAATTTATTATCCATAAGTACATTGGCAACTCTCTTTACCCCTAAGCCATCAGTTACATGGCGAGCAATATTACTAACATTTAGCATCCATTTTGTTGGATTATTTATTACTCTTGATATACTTCCTATACTTTTCAATAACTTAATCGCACCACTTTCTGCAAGAGATTTCGCAATAGTAACTTGATTTTTAGCAATTACAATTTGAATAGTTGGCAAACCCAAGCAACATCGCTCCCATGTTGTGGCTCCAGCTGCACCAATTGCGATATCAGAATTTGCCATGATTTCAGCCATATTACCTACATCGACTTTAACTTCTGTCTTGTAGGGTAGTGTGATCGCTTTGGACTTAACACTCTCAAGATGAGGGGCTGAACCGCCCATTACAACGATAATATTCATATCATTTGGTAAGTTGCATAACTTTAACTCATCTAGAACATTCTCAGTAACATTGTTAACATCAACACCGCCCATATTAATAAGTAATTGCTTAAACTCTGAGTGACTGCGACGCTCTATACTATACGGTCTCCATTTGGAAAATTCTGGTCTGAGTAGTGCATATTGCGATCCCAATAACAACTCACAACCTTTGGTAGTAAATGCTAAATAATCCCCTTGTTGGCGGCCAAATGTTTGGTCAAGTAAAATATCGCACTGGTGCTTTCGATCTGCCAAATCATCAATCACCATTAATTTTTCATAGTAAGGCTTAAGTCTCTTTTGCCAATGCTCATCCAGGGCGTAATGATCAACAATCAACCAATCATTTTTTTTCGCTTTGAGCATATCAACACAATCATCGGCATCTTGTTGTTGGGTCGCCCCTAGCCAGTGAGAATGCGCTAAACTAGTATCAACTTCAGTCTCTTCAAACATCTCTAACTCATGAACAACAAGCCCATTTGAACGAATCTTATCTATTAAGTTTCCTTTGTGTCTTCGACAAATAAACTCAACATTTGCTCCATTTTCTTTTAGCACTTGGGTTAGAGTCAAGCAGCGCATCACATGCCCTGTACCCATCTGCAAAGAAGCATCAACGCGAAAAACAACTCTCATGACAATAGGCCTGTTTCTTGTAAAACTCTGTACATAACCTCTGCCCTTATCCAGTCCTCCGTAGTATCAATATCTTGCACTAAATATCTTGGCAGAATATACGGACTCGCTGTTTCAGAAAAAATCGGCAACTCATCTTTAAAGGCTTGTATTTTACCCCAATAGAACTGTCCTGCATCATGATAGGCTTCTTCTAAATCTTGAGATCTAACGTTAAAATTCTCAGGATAAAACATACTCACTTTATCATCTTGAGTAATTCTTATCGATCTTTGAATTGGAAAGGCAAAGCTTGTCACGCTAAAACAATAATCAGCCTTTAATTCTTGCAGTTGTTGAAAGGCCTTGGATATTGTCTGAGATTGAATAAATGGTGCTGTTGCATATAAGCAACACACATTATCAATAGTATTATTATGATCCTCTAGCCATTCAATCGTGTGCTTAATAACTGGAATAGTGCCCGCATAATCATTAGACAGCTCAGCTGGCCTGATAAACGGCACTTTAGCACCATACGTTTTTGCAACTTCTGCAATTTCATTGTCATCTGTAGAAACAATAACCTGATCAAAACAATTACTCTCAAGTGCAGCTTCAATAGAGTATGCAATAATCGGCTTACCATTAAATGCTTTAATATTTTTTCTTGGGATGCGCTTGCTGCCTCCTCGTGCAGGTATTACGCATATGTTCATGAGCCTATAACCCTTCGTAAATTATTAATTACATAGTCTTGTTGTTTGTTGGTCATCGATGGATACATAGGAATACTAAGAGTTTCTTTGTAATATTGCTCTGCAATAGGGCAATAGCCTGAATTAAACCCCATTCTTTCATAATAAGGTTGCAGGTATACAGGGATATAATGCAGGTTTACCATAATCTTCATACGATGCAATGCTTCGTATACTTGTTGCTGTGTTTTTTCAATAACACTAAGATCTAATCTAATAGGGTAAAGATGATAAGAAGAGTAACTATCTTGATGTTGCCAAGGCAGACCAATAGGTAAGTCATTCAACAGACGATCATATCTTGTGGCAATCTCATTCCTCCTTGTTATAAAGGCATTAAGATGATTCATCTGACTCACTCCAAGTGCTGCTTGAATGTCAGTCATTCTGTAATTAAATCCCAATTGTATTTGTTGATAATTCCAAATTTCATTTTTTGGCCTTGATTGCATTTCTGACTTATCACTTGTAATGCCATGACTTCTATATTTCAGCATACGATTAGAAAGCACTTTATTATTAGTTAGCGCCATACCCCCCTCACCAGTAGTCACTATTTTTACTGGATGAAAACTAAAAATAGTAATATCACTGTAACGACAATTGCCAACCCATTGATTTTGATACTTACCGCCAATAGCATGTGAAGCATCTTCAATAATTTTAAACCCATAAATATTAGATAACTCATGAATACGTTGCATATCGCATGACTGACCACTAAAATGAACGGGAATAACTATTTTTGGCAATTTTCCAAGTTCCTGTGCATTTTTAAGCTTCTTCTCTAAAGTTTTAGAGCACATATTGTATGTTCTATCATCAATGTCGACAAAATCTACTTTTGCTCCACAATATAAAGCACAATTCGCTGATGCTACAAATGTGTTTGGAACTGTCCAAAGCCAATCTCCTGGGCCAAGCTCCAATGCTAGACAAGCAACATGTAGTGCTGATGTAGCATTATTTACTGCTACTGAATATTTTGCTCCGACATGACTGGACACCACATCTTCAAACTTTGGAACCATTGGCCCCTGTGTTAAAAAATTTGATTTTAATACTGAAATAACTGCGTCAATATCATCTTTGTCAATTAATTGACGACCGTATGGAATCATTTCAAGCATTTATAACACCTTTTGATTAAAGTTCATAATTCAAAGCTCTTGCATTGCTATTAACGAGCTAAATTTTGAATCTTTCTTGTTGCGTAATTGTTGGTACGTTCCCTGTTCAATCAGTCTCCCTGAATCCAATACATAAATTCGATCTACATTACGAATTGTAGATAATCGATGAGCAATAATAACCACAGTCATTGTACCGTTAAGTTTATCAATACTTTCTTGAATAGAGCGCTCTGATTCAGAATCTAAAGCACTTGTAGCTTCATCAAGTATTAATAGTTTTGGTTCACGAAACAGTTCTCGAGCTATAAACAAGCGCTGTCGCTGCCCACCCGAAAGTCGTATCCCCCTATCCCCAACTAAAGTTTGATATCCGTCAGGAAGGCTTTCTATATAGTCTGAAATATTAGCCTGTTGTGCTGCCTTTTTAATACGATCAGAAAGGTTTTCACCTTTATCTTGGCTTTCAAATCCCATGCATATATTGTTAAAAATACTATCATCAAAAATAATAGTCTCTTGGGAGACATATCCTATCTGCCTTCTCCAGCTTTCAAGCTCTATATCTTCACTTGACACACTATCTATTAGCACCTCGCCTTGTCTAGGCTTTATCATCAATGTAAGCAAGTCTACCAAGGTTGACTTTCCTGCACCAGACCCACCAACTAAAGCAATTGAAGTCTTTGCTGGAATTTTTAAACTAATCCCTTGAATTATATCGTTATGTTTTGAATTGTAACTAAAATACACATTATCAAAAACAATACCTTGAGTCAATGACCCCACTTTAATAGGTCCGTCTTTCTCTTTATATTGATACTGCATTCTAATCTCTTCATGTACCAACTCCATACTACCAACGTACTCTAACATGGTTTGTCGAGCACCTTGAATTGCTAGGATTGAATTAAGTCCGCGATGGAATAGCACAATAGAGACTAAAATAGGCTCTATTGATTGCCCTAAAAAGAAAATCTGTAACATCAAAATTGACATAATAAGCGTTACGGCAATAGGCTCGCGTACTGATTGAGTCAATCCAGCTGAAATTCCTGAACGCACCTGATAATCAGTAAGATTACCAATCGAAGTCATAACATTCTTTTCTAAAGTGGGAGTTTGATGAGTAGAAGTTAAATACTTAAAAGCTTGTAATGTTTGAATAAGTAACTTCGACAAATGGCCGTTTTCTTTTGCTGTTAATCTAGACAAACTTAGAACATATGCACTTAGCCGACGAAATATCAGTAGTAAAATGATGCCTGCACATACAGCCATAAGGCCGAATCGCCAGGCCACTAAAAAAGCTAATATCAAATATACAGCAGTATTAACAATGTGTGCCCCTAGTTGAGTGAATGATGAAAAGGATTGCATCGAGCGTGAAACTTGTTCATTAATTACATTAATAAAATACCCTGTATCTTTACTTACATAATAACCATATTGCATCTGACTATAATATGTAAAAAGATCACTTTTTAATTCTCGCAACAGCTGTCCAGTAAGATTAGCATTGTAAGCTAGAGCTACAAAAGTAAGCGCGCCTTTTATTATAAATGATATTGCGATTACCACCAATACAGTGGCAATTGAATCACTTAATCCCAGATAGTTAAGAAAGCCTAATAAATAATCCCCAATATCTGTAGAATTCGTTACATTATCTATAGTTGCAGATTGAACCTCTATTACTGAATTATTAATCGTATCCAGTCTCTGTAATAGAGGGAGTAACATCAAGATGCCAAAACCCTCAAAAAGCGCAGCAACCATAGTCAAAGCAAATATCAAATAAATACGTGCACCCAAATGCTTCTGGAACATTTTGTAATAATGCAATAAACTATCAGATGTATTTTTCATACGTTTTTTATAAAAAACTAAGTCAACTTCACTTTGATTCTGTGATTTAGTTTAAGTGCTCCACATACCAATCCATCGACTCATCCATTCCTTTAGATATCATAAACTTTGGCTGATAGTCTAGCAGTGTTTTTGCTTTATTTATATTGGCTTGAGAGTGTCTAACATCCCCGGCTCTAAAATCTCTATAGATCGGCTTCTTCTTTTCCAATCCTGATATTCTCTGAATAAGCCTTTCTTCAATCATTTGGTAAAGCTTGTTTAGACTTGTTCTATCATTAAGAGCAACATTATATACTTGATCAGTAGCTTCATCATTATCAGTAGTTGCTGCGAGAAGGTTCATCTGAACTGTATTATCAATATAACAAAAGTCTCTACTAGTTTCGCCATCGCCATTAATAAACACATCTTCTTTATTTAAAATGGCTGCCACCCATTTTGGTATTACTGCCGCATAGGCGCCATTTGGGTCTTGTCTTTTACCAAAGATGTTGAAGTATCTTAATCCTATGGTTTTAAACCCATAGGTCTTTGCAAATACATTTGCGTAAAGCTCATTAACAACTTTAGTCACCGCATAAGGACTTAAAGGACTGCCAATCTTATCTTCTACTTTTGGTAGATCTGGATGGTCTCCATAGGTAGAGCTTGATGCGGCATAGACAAATCTTTTTACATTAGCATCCTTACTGGCAACTAGCATGTTTAAGAAGCCATCAATATTTGCCCTATTAGTATTAATAGGGTCTTCGATTGATCTAGGAACTGAACCCAATGCTGCTTGGTGCAAAACATAATCTACACCATCACACGCTTGTTTGCAATCCTCTATCTCTCTTATATCACCATTAATAAACTTAAAATTACCACTTAAGTCTTTACCAGTAGCTTTATTAGCGTCCTCTATTGCCTGATCAATATTATGCTGATGACCGGTATCAAAGTTATCCAGACCCACCACCTTTTGATTAAGAATTAGCAACTTCTCTAGTAAGTTAGAACCAATAAAACCCGCAACTCCTGTCACCAACCAGATGTTTTGATTGTCTTTTAAATGTTCTTGTAATTGTTCGTATTTAGTCATTTATAGTCTTCCATCCACTTCATTAGCATCTAGCAAATACTTAATATCATAAAGCACATGGTTTTCCTTACCAAAGGCTTTTATTTGCTCTAATGATAACGCTTTAAATTCATCATGTGCAACTGCTAACAATATTGCATCATATTTACCTTCTACTGGTTGATCGATTGGCTTAATACCATACTCATGTACAGCTTCACCTTTATCAACCCATGGGTCGTACACATCAACATTGCAATTAAATCCTTCAAACTCTTCAACTAGATTTACTACGCGCGTATTACGAAGATCAGGACAGTTCTCTTTGAAAGTTAGGCCCATAATCAATACATTCGCATCCACAACATGAATGCGATTCTTAGTCATTAATTTCGATACCTGGTCTGCCACATAAGATCCCATGCTATCGTTCAATCTACGTCCTGCAAGAATCATTTCTGGGTTATAACCAACCTCTAATGCTTTATGAGTCAAGTAGTATGGATCAACACCAATACAGTGCCCTCCTACTAAGCCCGGTCTAAATGGTAAAAAATTCCATTTAGTGCCTGCAGCTTCTAATACGGATTCTGTATCAATATCTAGTTTATTAAAAATAAGAGCAAGTTCATTAATAAGAGCAATGTTTACATCTCTTTGAGTATTTTCAATAACTTTAGCAGCTTCAGCTACTTTAATACTACTGGCCTTGTGTGTACCAGCAGTAATAATTTCTTGGTATAACTCGTCAACTTCAGTAGCAATCTCAGGGGTTGATCCTGATGTTACTTTTTTAATGGTAGTTAAACGATGCTCTTTATCTCCTGGATTAATGCGCTCAGGTGAATAGCCACAGTAAAAATCTTTGTTAAATATCAAGCCTGACTGCTCTTCAAGAATTGACACACAAACTTCTTCAGTAGCACCTGGATAAACTGTTGATTCATAAATAACAATATCACCCTTTTTAAGAATGGAACCTACTGCCTCACTAGATTTTTCTAAAGGAGTTAAATCAGGTCTTTTATGTTTGTCAATTGGTGTCGGAACGGTAACAATAAAAATAGTGCAATCTTTAATATCTTCTAGGTTGGTTGCGTAGCTTAAATGAACTGCATCTTTAAGCTCTTCAGAGGTAGTCTCAAGAGTCGAATCAACACCATTTTTAAGATCATTAATTCTAGGCTGGTTAATATCAAAACCAACAACTGTACGTTTTTTACCGAACTCGACAGCAAGAGGAAGGCCTACGTAACCAAGGCCGATTAAGGCTATTTTTTTATTACTCATAATTAGTTTTTTTGAGATGATTTAATAATTTAAGGGATTTATTTAGGAATTAATTTTATAGAGTGTTAGAAGGTATAAATGACGATAATGGCTATTATCAAGATTCATGAATTAGCCACCCTTCTACAAAGAGTTTAAAATCAGTAGGCTAAGCGCTCTATTAGGCGATTTTCCACTCAGATTCTATTGTATCTGCTGATAAATCTGCCCCGCACTCCCATTCAATATAGTATTTTCCATTTTGGATTTTTATAAAATTATCATCATCTTTTAATGGCTCAAATGCCTCTGAGTTTAAATAGGGGGAAACGTCAAACAAGCCTGTCCTGCCGTCTTTTGCAGAAATACGCAATCTGTAGCTCTCCTGTGGCTCTATCTGAGTGATTATCATTGATCAAGCCCTCTGATGGGAAATGGCTTTTTACCGTTAACAGCAAGCTCCCAATCTGCCTTTAAATCATCGTGATGAATTTCAATCCAAGCAATAACTAGTTTATGTTTTTTGGCAGGTAAATTTCCCGAAAGTAGCTGACCATCTTTAATCGCATAAACACCAACCTCTCCTTGGTATTCTGCATGAATATGTGGCAAATAGTGTTTACCTGTATCATGAAAAAACATTCTAATAAGTACACCATAAAACATGGATATCGTTGGCATAAATTATTCCTGTTATTTGTTAGTTAGAAATGATACTCTCATCTGTATTTAGCTCTATCTCTTTTTTTGCCATCTTGGTAACTTTTTCACCTTATTTAGCGATAACTTTATTTTGACTTAAATCCTAGCGTCATCATCTTTGTCAAGTTTTCTGATGACCAAATTACTCACTCATTAAATCTATTAATGCTTTATATGACTTCTTTTTAAGTAATTTTTCTAATTGGATGAACCCTTTTCGCTTAATGGCATTCTCTTAGGAAGAATCATTTCACTCGGTATTTCTTTTAACGCATGAAAGTAATGTGACAAAGCTTCTTCAATCATAAAAGCCTTGTTTAAACTTTTATCACTTGATACTGAATCTAATTCAGCCTTAAATCCCAATATCCAACCAAGCTTTTCTTCAATTTCTTGCATTTTATTTTGGCTGAGCCTAATTAGTAATTCTGATGTAATTTTACGAGTATCAATTGCTCGAATATAATCACAGATAACATCTGAATCATGATTGAGTTTATCATTTTTTTAGCACCCGAACACGAAGAAAGGTGTTGTCTTTTAAACGTATTGTCAATGGCAAGATGTTAACCGTCGTATGGCCAATACTATTCAACGAATCAGACTGAATGATTAGGACTGGGCGAATTTTGCCAATTTCAGTACCCTTAGAGGGATTGAGATTGGCAAGATAAACGCCACCCCTAACAAGACCACCTACTAATCTTTCCAAGAATCTAAAAGGTACTCATCATCCAAAGAGTTAAAATCTTCAAATAGCTCTTTATTCATCCCTCTAGTTTCAAGTGAAAATGCTTGCATTTACTTAACCATTTTTTTGTCTGTCAGTTGCTTTTGATACATCTGAATTGCCTTGCGTATTAGTACACTTTTTGAAAGATTCTGATCGGATGCCATCTTGCCAATTTGATCAAAAAAATCGTCTTGAGTTTTTAAAGTAATCGTCTTCATGGTATTTTTTTTAGGTCATTTAAATTGATTTTTTCTACTTCAAAACTTTAAAGTGTACAAATATTATCAATATATTCGCCTTATACTCTGATTACGTCACGGCTACCGCACTGCAAACCTTTAAATGCTGGTTAGCAGTAATAATATTACTTGAATTCACATAACAAGTGCAATTTTAATTGTAATTAAATAGCCAGTTGTAATAAACTTTGCTATTTTCTTACTACGGGAAATTGCAATGAATTATCAACAACTGACTAACGATGAACGATACCAGATAAAAGCGTGTTTACAACTACATATGAATCAGATTGGCATTGCCAATCTGTTAAACAGAAGTCCGGCAACTATCTCACGTGAGATTAAACGTAATACTGGCAAACGAGGCTATCGACCCAAGCAAGCCAATGAGCTTGCTACTATACGTAGATTAACTGCCAGTAAAAGCATTAAGCTCACACCAGAACTTAGACAAGACATTATAGAGCTAATCAAACAAGAGATCAGCCCAGAACAAGCTTGTGATTATCTTATAACGCACGGTAAAACTAAGCTACATCATGAGACTATTTACAGAATGTTACTGCAAGATAAGCGTGCTGGTGGCACGCTCTATAAGCATCTTAGACACCTGCACAAAAGCCATCGTAAGCGCTATGGTAGTTATGAGCGCAGAGGACGAATCAAGAAC
>FXLX01000018.1 GCA_900180385.1 uncultured Candidatus Thioglobus sp.
AAATATCAGCACATACTTTTCGTCATTCGTTTGCCACGCATTTGTTGCAAACGGGTACGGATATTCGCACCATTCAAGCATTGCTTGGTCATGCCGATTTACAAACCACGATGATTTATACCCATGTGGTTAAAGAATTAAACAAAGGCAATATCAAAAGCCACTGGATTTTTAAAAATTTAGGAAATAATAATAGAATGAACATCATTTTGAGGTAGGCCTTGCCTGCACCAAATACAATAAAAAAATAGTAAAAATAGCCTGAAAATGATTGAAAAACTCTTTGAAGTTAGTCTAAATTCAGCTGCAAACTCCTGTTTTAATGCTAAATTTAGAAATTTCTTAAAAATTAATAACGCGTATTATTTTCTTGATTTTTAATAAGTTTTTTTAATTGGATGAATGCACTCAATTAAGCGCTCTACTTGTCGAGTACAGCAACCATTACCCCCCCGTTGCATAAGTCTGATCTCTAACCTTCATAACGGTATTTGCACCATTGGCAATGGCAGATTGTGTCATTTTAAGTTTTAAACATTGGTAAATATGGTATCTTTGCGACTGTGCAAGATGCTTGTATTGGCTCATTTATACTCCTTTTTACTAGACCTAGAAAAGAGTTAATGATACCTAGGGTATCTTGCTCTTTTTTTAGGGGTAAAAAGTTGTACTTGGAACTTGAATGGACATATTCATTATATCAAAAAAATATAAATAAAAGCGTGATTTTCTTCTAATACGCCGCCCTTATTGTATTTTTTAACAGGACTCTTTAGTATAAAGCCATTGAGCTGTCAATTGTTTTGGTCCAAGCATCTATGCCGCCTTTAAGGTTAACTAGATTTGTAAATCCTATTGATTCAAAATAACGTGCAACTTGCATAGAGCGAATGCCGTGATGGCAAATTAATACAATTTCTTCTGTTTTATCAAGCGAATCGATATTAACCATGATTTGCCCCATGGGTAATAATCTTGCTTCATCAAAATGACATTTATCCCACTCCCACTGCTCTCTAACATCTAATAGTAGTGGCGAATTGTCTTTTAAATAGCGCTGTAATTGTTTAGGATTTAAATCTTGCATGATTAGTTTAGTTGAATTCTAGATCCCCACGGGATTGGCTCTTTGCCTTTAACAAGCCACATTACTGGATAATTTGGCTCAAACTCTGGGAACTTACCTTTGGCATCGGTAAAGTAAATTAAAACGCTAGAGGGTGAATCTTGCTCGTCTATGTAATTAAAAACAGGGTTAAAGTTTGTGCCTTTTCCTCCACCGAGTGATACTGGAAATTGCAACTCATCCCAGGCTTCAAAACGCCAAATTAAGTTATCATTAATTTTTTCATCACAAGCGATTAAAGTAATAGATGTCCGCATGTTGCTTTTAATGGCATTAATTTCAGACACGAATTCATCAATCTCTTCTTGGTAGATAGAGCCAGAAGTGTCAATCGCAACGGCAATGTCAATTTGACTAGATCTCAGCGAAGGTAAGATTGCGTTGCCACTGCGTCTAGAAGGCCTAGCATAGGAGAAATCATCCCTAGCTAAGCTAGACATGTATTGAGCTAATAAAGACTGCCAAGAGAGCTGAGGCTGTAAAAAAAAATCAATTAATTTGGCGAATTCACCATCTAACTTTCCAGCTTGTTGTGCAAGCTGTGCAGATGAAGCAAGATTTTTTTGCCATTGACTACTGAGTTCTTGCATCTCATCCGGGGTTAAAGGTGGAGGTTGATCGGCCAAATCATCAGAGTTTGTATTGCCTGGTGATTGTTTACTATCTTGACCCTTTCCAGCGGAATCATCTTTTTGACCATCTAGGCTATCTTCACGCATGCCACCATCTGATTCATCGGCATCATCCTTTGGATTGTCATCGTATAGATGCTGATCCATCGGCTCGGTGTCAATACTATCATCAATCATTGGATAGATTTCTTCAGCAATCATGCTTTCGTATTTGGTAAAAATAGGCACATCCAGTGGCGGCCTAAAACCCTCTTTAACCAATAGCGGATTGATGGCGAAATCACACGCCAAATCCCATTTGTGCTTGTCTCGAGTACCGCGCCTGGCAAAATGCGTTAGCGCACAATGAAGTGCTTCATGAATGAGTACAAATTTGGTTTGATGATTATCAAGCTTTTCAATAAAGCTAGGATTGTAATAAAAACTTTTGGCGTCTGTAGCGCTAGTTCGACACCAAGATCCAGCGGCTTTCATGGGCAGTCTTAAGACCAAATTCCCCAAAAAAGGTTTGTCCAAAATAAGCTGAGTGCGTGCTTTGGTGAGCTTATTCTCTACTGCTTCAAGATCAACATCATCTTCATTGTTATCAAAAACAATATCTTCACCAATAACTTGAACAATTTTTTCGGTTTTTATTTCGTTATTTTTCCAGAATGGATATTCTGAATTACTCATGCCTTAGTAACAGCCGCATGATTAGCGCTAGAAAGAAGGATTTCTCGTCTTTGAGTGGCAGATAGTAGTTCAATTTTTGGGAAAAGCTCTCTGTTTTCTAATCGAGCATGTGATTTCAATAATTTGCCAAATTTTTCCAATAATTGAGGTTTTTCAATCAATTCACTTGCCAATTTGTACAATTCTTGATGTTCTGAGGTTAATTGAGTGCATAATTGAGCTAATTCGTCTGTTTTAACGCTTAAAAAGGCAAAAATTGTGCTTTCTTCAGTATTAAAATGCTCAGAATAGTCCATTTCGAAATTTTCCGATATTTTCAGACAAAGCTGACTAACTTCATCCGCATTTTCTGACTTAACTGTATTAATGCATTTATTTGCTAAAGAAAGTGCTGTGTGGTGCTCTCTTGTTAGAATGAGCAATTCTCCTGCTACTTGCATTATCCGAACTGCCCGTCTACACGCGCTTTAAAAAACATGGGAGAATAGATAAATGCAAACCATGAAAAGGCTGAAATCCATAACAATTGAGAAGTAAAAATGAGAGTGGCGTAATGCTCGGGAAAAATTGAAACTAATAACACTCTAGTAACAAAAGCCAATGATAATAATATAAACATAAGGTTTATTTGCTTGGGTGGTTGAAAAACATTACGCCCTGTATGTCCTAAAGACACCCTAGCCATCATGCTTAGCGTCATTAAGGCAATACCAAAAGCAAAGCTGTGGGTGCTGATATTAGGCATCATATTAATAAAATAAGAGGCAACATAAAGACCAAAGCCTAGTGTTAAAAAGACATACGCAAGATAGATACTCCACAACAAGGGTTTTTTCCAAATACCTTTGTGGTACCAATTAAACAGTTTGATTGAGTGAATGATAAATAATGATCCAGCAAGGATATGCGAAATAATGGTTTGAAAGAATATTTCAGCAATCATAAATCCTAAGAATAAAAATAATGACAATAAATCTAAAAATTTAGAGTTTTTTAATTCAGTCTTTAAACCTAAACCGCGCTCAATAAAAAATGGCAATAGTCGTCTAGACATCATAAATAGTAGGCTAATGATCAAATAAAATCCAAGATAAATGCCAAAATAAACCCCTTGATCAACAATGTTCAATAGGCCCAAATAAAATAAAATATGGGCAACGCTTAATAAAACTAGCTTGGCAACAATGCTGACATTATTCCAATTTTTGGCTTTTATAATCGGCCAAGCAATGGCTAATGTAGAAAAAATTAAAAAACTAGTATCAAGTACAGCTTGATAAACAAGGTACTCATGGGTAACAAAAGGCAAAAATCTGCCGCTCACCCACAATAGTAGTAAAGCTAATAATGGCTTGTTGTAAATGGTTTGTATGCCTGTCCAGTTTTTACTAGCTGTCAATAAAAACCCTACTGTTACTGCTGAAGCATAGGCAAAAATCATCTCGTGCGCATGCCAGTCAATTAGATTTGCGTTGTTGATCAAAATTAATGATGGATAGAACACCATCCACATCAATATTGAAATAATGGCAATCATGCCCGAAGCAAAGAAAAATGGCCTAAAGCCTAATCTTAATAAAGGGCTGGTATCGTATTGCGTGTTTTTATTTAAATTAATCATGGCGGTTAGTCAAACATAACATTGGCAATTTTACCTGCCCAATCTGTAAATTCAGGAATGGCGAAAATCTCTGCACCAATCGCTCTTTGCATATCTGATACCAGCATAACACCTAATTCTTTTTGCGGAAAATCTTTGGCAAAATTTAAAATATTGCCCCAAACTTGCTGGGCATTTTCGCTATTTTTAGCAGCAATAGCACGACCTGCCAAAGCAGCGCAGATTGCATATTGAAGATCCAATTCTTGCGGAATACTCACACTTTCACCATTAATAATTGCATCCAAATCTGGCAGGTCTTTCATGTGCTCAACAAAGGTTGTAATTTCAACACCGGCAACTTCACCAACACAAGCGCTAGCAGCTTGTCTAAATAAAGCCAAATCATTGTCAAATTTATTCAATGCACGGTGGACAAATTCCCAAGTTCTTGGTGATGGAAAGGCCACTGGATTGTGTGCTGAATCGAACTCAAATAAATGTTCAGGGCGATAGCGCAAGAAACCAATAATGCGTTCGTCAATATTGTTATCGTACGCCCAAGCTACCCAGTCGTCCAAATTAACATCTAATTCATAATGAGAAAATCGATTGGCCAAAGGTGCAGGCATGGAATAAGTCACACCTCGATCACCCTGCCTGTTACCGGCAGCAAAAATCACCCAACCATCAGGCACTTTATAATCACCCAAGCGTCTATCTAAAATTAGCTGGTAAGCTGCAGCAGAAACTGTTGGTGGTGCAGAGGTGATTTCATCTAAGAATAAAATCCCCTGTTTGCCATGACGCTTTTCATCAGGCAATAACGATGGAATAGACCAATCAACCAGTTCACCATTTTTGAAAGGAATGCCACGTAAATCACTTGGCTCCATTTGTGATAGGCGAATATCAATAATATTTACATCGTGTTCAGAAGCCACTTGAGCGATAATTTGGGACTTGCCAATACCTGGCGCCCCCCACAGCATAACCGGGGTATGGTGACCCTCAAATACAGATTCAAACTCTTGAGTGAGGATTTTACTAACTTGTTCTGGACGCATTAAAGAATACCCTTTTAACTTGAAAAATTGAAAACTGACCATATTCTACCGTAATAGAAGATAAAATCACATAATATGAATAACACTAATGTCACTTCTGATGACTTATGGAATTTTCCTTGCGATTATTCCGTCAAAGCATTTGGTAAAACTTGCGATGAACTGCATATAACTGTATGTACTATTGTAGAGAAGCATACTGATAAGATACATCCTGATAGTATATTTACCAAGCAAAGTTCCAAAGGTGGTTACACTTCGATTACGCTTAAAATTATTGCTACTAGTAGAAAACAAATAGATTCGATCAACCAAGACTTGCAAGACTGTCAATTGATTGCTTATGTTTTGTAGATAGTTATGAAACTTATTGAGCTGGGTCTTCAGGATTATCAGCAAACTTGGCAAGCGATGGTTGATTTTACCAATCAACGCACTATAGATACTGAAGATGAATTATGGATAGTTGAGCATCCCAGTGTTTTTACCCAAGGAATTGCAGGAAAATCAGAGCATGAGCTTGCTATCGAGAGCATTCCTATTGTTAAAACTGATCGTGGCGGCCAAGTAACTTACCATGGTCCTGGGCAGTTAATTATCTATTGCCTGATTGATCTTAAGCGCAATAGTCTAGGCATTAAGAAAATGGTGTCAATTATTGAGACATCCATCATTCAAATGCTTGAATTGCATTCAATTAAGGCACATCTTAAAGATGGCGCACCGGGTGTTTATGTAGATCAGGCTAAAATTGCAGCCTTAGGATTAAAGGTAAAGCATGCAAAAACTTACCATGGGTTGAGTGTTAATATTAATATGGACTTATCCCCTTTTGAGCAAATTAACCCTTGTGGATATCAAGGTTTGAAGGTAACACAATTGGGTGACTTAGCGGATAATAACATCTGCATGTCAACCGTCTCCAAACAGCTGACAGATCTACTTATTAAAAATATCAATAACAATGAATAATAATTCAATTAAACAAGAAATCGAAATTAAAAGCCTTAAGGGCGAGTCAAAAGTATCGCGCTTAAGGATCAAGCCTGATGCAGATCGCGCACTACTTCGAAAGCCAAACTGGATACGCATTAAATATCCAAGTGGCTCAAAAGTAGAAAAGTTAAAAAATACGTTAAGAGATCAAAAATTATTTACCGTGTGTGAAGAGGCACAATGTCCTAATTTGGCAGAGTGTTTTACCCATGGCACAGCTACTTTTATGATCATGGGGCAAATATGCACAAGAAGATGCCCTTTTTGTGATGTTGCTCATGGTAAGCCTAAGGCGTTAGATATCGATGAGCCGCGTCATTTGGCTGAGACTATTGAAAAAATGAAACTGAAGTATGCGGTTATTACTTCGGTAGATCGAGATGACTTACGTGATGGCGGCGCTGAACATTTTAAACAGTGTATTGATCAGATAAGAATAAGTACGCCACAGGTAAAGATTGAAATCTTAACGCCAGATTTTAGAGGTCGAGTGGATAAAGCTTTAGAAATATTCAAATCTTGCCCGCCTGATGTGTTTAATCATAATCTTGAAACTGTACCAAGCTTATATCCAAAAGTTCGCCCAGGAGCGAGTTATGAGTATTCTCTTAAATTATTAAAAGCCTTTAAACACCAACATCCTGAAGTAGTTACCAAATCTGGCTTAATGCTGGGCGTGGGTGAAAACGAAAAACAAGTGATTGATGTACTTAAAGATTTGCGCTCGCATAATGTTGATATGCTAACCTTAGGGCAGTATTTACAACCCAGTAAGCATCATTTGGCAGTAGAGGCTTATATCCATCCAGATCAATTTGAAAGGTACAAAGCCATTGCCATAGATCTTGGTTTTACTCAAGTGGCTAGCGGACCCATGGTTAGATCTTCTTACCATGCCGATCTTCAGGTTGCAGGTGAAAATATAGGCTAATTTTGGCAAAAAAATTAACTTGTGTTAACTTAAAAGCTTGATGTCAAAGAGGCTTTAGTGATAGAATCTATCTATATTTTTTTAAATAGGTAATCAATATCATGAAAATTAGTGTTACTAAAAGTCTTGCTGGGTGTGTTCTGTTATCTTTATTTACTCAAACATCTATCGCTGCAAGTATAGCACAATACGTTGCTGTAAAGAGTAGCTATGTTGGCTCATTCACTTCTTTAGGTGGTACAGTCATTCCACATCGTGAAGTTAATTTGGTTGCAAAGATGCCAGGTGATATTGTTTTTATTGCAGGAGAAGAAGGTGATAAATTTAAAAAAGGCAATGATTTAGCAAGACAAGACATTGATGCATTATTAGCAAAAAGAGATCAGGCTTCTGCTCAAATTGCCAGCGCTGAAGCCGGTGTGCGTAATGCGCAAATGCAGCTTTACAATGAAAGGGTAAATCCGAATTCACAGTCCAATGCTATGTTGGCAGGCATGCCGAGTATTATAGGTATGTTTTCTGATCCAATGAGAAGCATGACTGGCGAAGGCGATTCTTCATTCCAAAAAAGAACCAATATTTTTGCCATGAATACGCAATTAGAAACTGCTAAAAATACACACACTCAAGCGCTAGCAGGTTTAAGAGAGTTAGATGAAAACATTAGTAATGCCACTATTATTGCGCCATTTGATGGTGTTATTTTAAGAAAGATGGTAGAAGTAGGTCAGCTTACACAACCTGGCGTGCCAATGTTTTTATATGGCGATACTAAAAAGTTACAAATTCGTGCAGAGGTGCCCTCTCGACTAGCAAGGACGCTTAAAAAAGGCATGAAACTGAATGCTAGATTAGACCAAAGTAATGATTTCACTGTTATTACTGTATCTCGTATATTTCCAATGGCAGATGTTATGGGCCACACCATTACCGTCAAATTTAAATTGCCAGAGAGTGCACCTGCCTCTCCAGGTATGTATGTGGAAATCATGATTCCAGAATCTACTAATAATTCCATTAAGACGCTCACCATTCCAGCTTCAGCAATTATTGTTAGAGGTAGCTTGCCAACAGTATATGTTCAAAAGAACGGCCTACTTAAAATGCGTTTTGTACGTGTTGGTGATGTTGCTGATAATGGCTGGTCAAGTATTCTTTCTGGTGTTTATCCAGGAGAGATGGTGCTTAGAAATCCTACTTCTGCAATTACTATTAGAAAATAATTATGAGTGATTCTAACAAGACAAACAGTGAGTCTAAAATTGAGAAAGAGACTTCAAATTTTATTGACAACAAAGATATTGGTTTTTCAGGAAATTTAGCAAAAACCTTTATTCATTCACCACTTTCCCCATTATTATTCATTGCAATGATGGCGGTTGGCATCTGGGGCTTAATTGCAACACCAAGACAAGAAGACCCTCAAATATCTGTACCCATGGTGGATATCTTTTTTCCAGCACCTGGTTTATCATCAAATGAGGTTGCCAGTCAACTCATAGATCCATTTGAAAAAGCTCTAAGCGAAATACCTAATATTAAGCATATCTACTCTGCTAGTGATAGAGAATACGGCATTATTACTATTCAGTTTAAAGTGGGTGAGTCTATGGGGCCTTCAATTGTCCAAGTTCATAGCAAAATACAATCAAATTTAGATTTGTTGCCCAAGGGGATAGATCCGCCTAAAGTTAAACCTAAAGAAGTGGATGATGTTCCTTCTGTAACACTCACCTTGTGGTCAGAGGATATTGAAGATGATCAACTCCGAATATTGGGAGTTAGTGTACTTCAGCATTTAAAACAAGTACCTTTAACGGGTGCTGGTTTTGTTAATGGCGGGCGTTCACAACAAATGCGTATTGAAATCCTGCCTGAGAGACTCTCAGGTTTTGGAGTTAGTCCTGGACAAATTGTGCACGCCGTGCAAACGGCTAATACTGGCCATACCGTTGGTTCAATTGAGATGGATAATAAGTTCATGTATGTTGAGTCAGGCGGCTACTTATCGAAAGTGAGTGATTTAAAACAGCTGGTTGTCGGCCAACATCAAGGTACGCCAGTATTCTTAAGAGATGTTGCTAAAATCACTTTAGGCCCTGAAGAGACCAAAGAAATGGTCACCTTCTCTACAGGTTTTGCTTCTGATCATGAGAAATCAGTTCGTAATGCACCCGCTGTGACTATTGCCTTAGCAAAGCAACGAGGTTCAAATGGTGTTACCGTTGTTAATAATATTTTGAATGAAGTTGAAGAACTTAAAGGCTATTTAATTCCTAGCAATGTCCATGTTGAAGTAACTAGAAACTACGGATTGAGTGCTAATAATAAGGTTAATGATTTACTTTTTAAGTTGTTTGTAGCCACCAGTGCGGTGACACTATTAGTTTGGTTTAGTTTGGGCATTAAGCCGTCTATTGTTGTGCTACTCACTATTCCGGTTGTATTAGTTGCAACGGTATTTGTGGCCATGTTGATGGGCTACACCATTGACCGAGTAAGCTTATTCGCTCTGATTTTCTCCATTGGTTTCTTAGTTGATAATGCTATTGTAATTGTTGAAAACATCTATAGACGCTGGCTTATGGCTGGCAATATGGATACCGCTGTTGCTGTTGATGCGGTACGTGAAGTAGGCAATCCAACGGTACTTGCCACTTACACAGTTGTTGCAGCTCTAATTCCTATGGGCTTTGTTTCTGGCATGATGGGGCCTTATATGGAACCAATTCCAGCATTAGGTTCCGTGGCAATGGTATTGTCATTATTAGCTGCCTTAATTTTTGCACCATGGCTTGCCATGAGAATCATCCCTAGTATGGATAATCTAAGAGCTATGGAAGTGCGTGATGAAAAAATTGATGCAAAAATGGATGTATTTTTTAGAAAAGTAATCATTAGCATGATTGAAAATAAGGTTATGGGTCGTGGATTCTTATTAGGGCTAATTGTTAGTTTTGTTGCTGCTATGTACATGTTTTACAATACCGCAGTACCGGTAAAAATGCTGCCATTTGACGATAAGGCAAACTTTAGCATTGTGATCGATATGCCAGATGGCACCGCCCTACCGGCTACAGCAAATTTCACCAATAGAATTGCTAATAAATTAACCAATATTGAGGAAATTATTGCAACGCAAAATTATATTGGTACAGCGCAACCGTTTGATTTTAACGGCCTTGTTCGTCATTACTATTTACGCCAATTTCCATGGCAGGCAGAAATTGCGATACAGTTAACTGATAAAACCACACGT
Source organism: uncultured Candidatus Thioglobus sp. (assembly GCA_900180385.1). GTDB lineage: Bacteria > Pseudomonadota > Gammaproteobacteria > PS1 > Pseudothioglobaceae > Thioglobus_A. The sequence goes on from FXLX01000018.1 coordinate 10,287, forward strand.
GATCGAACCAGTCATGAAATTGCCAGTGCAGTTCGTGAAGAGCTTCAGACAATCGTTGCTGCTGAAGGGGTATCAATTACGGTTGTGGAGATGCCACCAGGACCTCCAGTATTGCAAACTGTTGTAGCAGAGATTCATGGCCCTGATGCCGCTACACGCCGTCAGGTTGCAGATGATATTACCCAAATGTTTAAAGAGTCGGAGCGAATTTCTGATGTGGATAATTTGATGCGCAGCTCAATGGAAACGTGGCGCTTTGAAATCAATCGTGAAAAAGCATCACGCCAAGGGATTTCTGTTGAGACGATCAACCAGCATTTAGCTATGGTGATGGGAGAGTTTGAGGTGACAACTATTTTTAACTCAATGATCTCTGAACCTACGCATGTAGTACTTGGTATTCCAATTGAAAAAAGATCAAATCTTAATCGATTAGGAGATCTTCCAATTATGACTATGGATCAAAGAACCATCCCACTATCAGAATTGGGCAAGTTTGTAAAAGTTAAGCGTGACCCTATTATCTTCCATAAGGATTTACGAAATGTTGAGTTTGTTGTAGGTGATGCTGTGGGTAGATTAGGTGCGCCAATTTATGCCATGCTTGATGTTGAAAAAATTATGGCTGAAAAAGGCTATATTACACCTGATGGTGTGGAGCTTCGTAGTGGTGAATACACTGGCGCTCCAGCTACTGACAAAGTTAGTGGTATTGAGTGGAGTGGCGAATGGACGGTTACTTATGAAACTTTCCGTGATATGGGTATGGCCTTTGGTGTGGCTTTAATTGCTATCTATATGCTGGTAGTTTGGGTCTTTGGTAACTTTACCATTCCAGCCATTATCATGTCCCCTATTCCATTAACGCTACTGGGTATTGTTCCAGGACATTGGCTATTAGGTGCAGAATTTACTGCAACCTCAATGATTGGTTGGATTGCCTTAGCGGGTATTATTGTGAGAAATTCCATCCTGATGGTTGACTTTACTACCAACTCCTTCCGTGGCGGTATGCCATTAATAGATTCTGTTATTTTGTCAGCAAAATCAAGGACGCGACCAATTTTAATTACAGCACTTGCATTAGTACTTGGCTCTGCTGTTATCTTGTCTGATCCAATCTTCCAAGGTATGGCTATTTCACTACTATTTGGCGTGTTTGTTTCCACCCTACTAACCCTAATTGTGATTCCATTAGGCTGTATTAGTGCAGGTGAACAAGCTTTCTTAAAGCATAACTCTAGCAAATAAAGCGCTTTTAAAGAGAGTATATTTGTATTTTATTCAGCAGGAATGGCAAAAAAGATAACATAAAGCAGCACAATGGCAATAACCATATAAAAAACTCTGTTAACCATAGTCATACGAGCATCAACAGCGCAATCTTTATAACAATAAAAAAGGGCTAATAAGGTTTGCAATAAATAATAAGTCGCAAATGCACGAGAGGCCAATGTAATAATTTCCATTAAATCAACAGCCCAAACTAATAAAATAGCACTTAATGAAATACCAACATAACTGATTCTGCTGGATAAGCGTTTATTGCTACTTTCATTTAAAAGACCACCTGCTCCTCCTGTATCAGCAACAGCAGCACTAAATTGACTCATTAATGCTGCTACCATTAACATTATCGGCAATACAAGTGCTGCAGCGCCAGTTGCTTTAATAATTTGAGCTGGCTCAATATGCATCAAATCAATATGTTGAACAATAGGCATAAACAAAATAACTGATACAACGTATAAAACACCTGAAATAATTTGAGCATTACGCATGCTGGCAACTCGAACTGCTGGAGAATATTTTTCGCCTAAAAATCGAGATGTTTCAAAGCCTTGCACAACTAACAATACACCTGCTAACATTTGGATTTGCGTGTGTATGGGTCTTGTTTGATATTGATAGTCAAGCACACCATCTGAAGCTAAAAAGCTCATACCAAAAAACCCTAAACCAATTAGCAAAGCAACCACAATGGATAATTGCACTGTCATGGACAAAGACTCCATTTTTTCAAGCCCACCCAAGCCTTTTAAATAGCCAATCACTGCTATAAAAGCAATAATAATTGTTGTTAACCAGCGCTCATAAGTTAAATCAGCATAACCAAGATAATTTAACAAAAAAGCAGAAAATAGTGATAAATAGAAGGCAACAGCCACCACATAAGCAAGAACCAGTACAATATTTCCTAAATATTCAATTTCTTTTGTTTTTCCTGAAAGGGTTCCAGCAGTGCTCCTTGGTTCAACGTGCAGAATATTAAAACGAATAACGTGGCCAATACTGTAAGCAAGAATAACAATTCCTAAAACTGCCAAAGGGGAAAATTCTCCTACTATGCTTGCAAGTAACGGAGACATAATTAGAAAACCACTGCCCACAATTGACGATAGTGGCGTTAACATAGCTTGCCAATGTTGGTTTTTTCGAAACTTAGGTAAGGATAATAAAATAATCACTACGATTGAACTAATGAGTAAAAATACATTAAAAACTAAACTTGTTTCCATACCTATACCGTATCAACATTAAAAAACATTCAATAATACAAAGCCTTTATATTATTGATTTACCCTGTTTTACAAATCGTTTTTATCTTCTTTTTTCAATAAGCTGCTAGTATCTATTTTCTCATCTGACAATTCTTTTAGCTTTTCAACTTCTTTGATTTTCTTTGATTTTTTGCTTAATGTTGCTTTAATCCAGCTTCTAGAATTTGACATTTTTTTATCTGATTGAGGTTTTTCTGTTTTTTTAATATTGTATTTGGCATCTACATCTACATCATTTGATAATAAACCCATATTAACTGCAATATTACGACATGATTCTTCACCTGCTGAAAGTGTTCCTAATGGAATTACAATCAAGGTTAATACAGTTGAAACCAATACACCAAATAATAATGAAATCGCCATACCTTGAAAAATTGGATCCAGCAAAATAACACTTGCACCACCAACCAAAGCAAAAGCGGTAATCATAATTGGGCGCGTGCGTGATGCACAAGAATTAATAACCGCATCAAAGAATGGTACGCCTTTGACATATTCTTGCACGGTAAAGTCTACTAATAAAATAGAGTTTCGTACGATAATACCTGCCAAGGCAATCCAACCAATCATTGAGGTTGCGGTAAATTCAGCATTAAACAACCAATGTCCGGGAACAATACCCAGTAGCGTTAATGGGATTGGTGCCATGATAATTGCAGGAATGATGAAGTTACCAAACTGCCAAACCACAAGCATGTAGATCACCACAAGCGCCACACCAAATGCAGTACCCATATCGCGGAAAGTTTCATAAGTAACCGTCCACTCACCACCCCATTCAAAGCCCGGGATGTTTTGATTTTTAGGTGGGCCTAAGTACTCACCTTGAAGCTGAGTACCATCAAGCGTTTGATAGTGTAATAATAAATCGTCTACTGCAAACATAGCGTAAATTGGCGCACTTAAACGACCAATTGGCTCACCCAATACGTATTCAACATCGACTAAATCCTTATGGTAGATAAGATCATCTTGCTGTTTATAGCTAAACGAACCCAGTTCTGAAATAGGAATCATGCCGCCGTGCTGAGAGGGCACTGGTAGTTGTGTTAAGTACGACAATTGCGAGCGTTTAGTTAATGGCACTTGCAAACAAATACGAGAAGGTTCTAGTGCATTTTTCAGGCGAATGGTGCCCACATTAAAGCTGCTCATTGCCATGACTAAAGTTTCTTTAATAGTCATCACACTAACACCAAATCTTGATGCTTTTGCAGTGTCAACTTGGAAATCAATAACCGGATACTCATCACGCATTAGGTTGTCAATATCAGCCATGGTGCCTGACTCGATAAACAGTTCAGTTAAATCATTTGCCAGCTTGCGACGAGTTTCCTTGTCTGGACCATACACTTCTGCAACTACTGGTCGTAATACTGGTGGCCCTGGTGGCATTTCAACAACAGAGTAATTAGCGCCCGCTTCCTCCGCAATGGTTTTTAATAATCCACGTGCTTCTAAAGCAATTTCATGGCTTGAGCGTGAGCGGTCTGCTTTTTCAGTTAATTGGATTTGCAACTCACCAACTGATGACGACTGACGTAAGTAAGAATGACGAACCAAGCCGTTAAAGTCAAATGGTTTTGCAGTACCTACGTAAGCTTGAATGTCAATCACTTCAGGTACTTGTCGTAATACTTGTGCCATTAAATGTAGTGTTGACGAAGTATCTGCCAAAGCAGTTCCATCAGGCATGTCTAGCACAATGCCAAACTCTGATTTATTATCAAGCGGTAGCATTTTAACGGGTACTGCCGTAGTGTAAAACATTAACATCGCCATAAAGAATACTACAACAAGCCCACCTAAGAATCCCCATCCGTACATAGGCTTGTTAAATAAAGCTGTAATAGTTGTGCGGTAAAAATTAGATAATACCTTTGATTCTCTTTCTTCTTTCTCATGCATTTTGTGTAACACATTAAGAGGTGGTACAAATTTCATGATGAAATATGGTGTAAACACAAAAGCTGCGAATAATGAGAACATCATAGCTACTGAACCTAATACCGGAATTGGCGCCATGTATGGCCCCATCATGCCACTTACTGCAGCCATTGGTACTAATGCAGCCACAACCGTGAAGGTTGCTAAGATAGTTGGATTGCCCACTTCTCTTACTGCATCAATTGCTGTGTCAATGGTAATTTTATTGTCAATTAGCCAGCGTCTATAAATATTTTCGGTAACCACAATTGCATCATCAACCAAAATACCAATTGAGAAGATTAGTGCAAATAAGCTCACTCGGTCAATAGTCATGCCTAGAATCCAAGCTGAGAAAATTGTCATCAATAGTACAACAGGAATAACCAAGGTAACCACAACAGCAGGACGCCAGCCTAGTGCAAACCAAACCAATAGTGTTACTGCGCCAGTTGCAATAAACAGTTTTTTAATCAAGGCATTTACTTTATCTTTGGCAGATTTTCCGTAGTTTCTAGTAACTGCTATTTCCACATTATCTGGAATCAGTCGACCTTTTAATTCTTCTACTTTTGCTAGAATATTTTCAGCAACTTCTACACCGTTGGTACCAAATTTCTTCGCAATGGCAATTGTTACCGCTTGTTCTGCAGTTGCCCTCTTGCCTGATTTATTCGCTTTACCAGTGTAGTAACTCACCATGTGCTCTGTTTCTTCTGGTGCATAATATATATCTGCTACGTCACGAACATAAATAGGCTTGTCATCATTAACCGCAATTACTAAATTTTCAATATCTTCAACTTTACCAAAGAAGTCACCTGCATAAACTTCCATCTGGAAGCCGTTAAGCTCAATATTACCAGCATGTTCACGTACATTTGCACTGCCGACTGTATTGGCAATTTGTTGAATGGAAACACCGTAGCCTGCTAATCGACCAGGGTAAGCATCAATGTGGAAAATCTCTTTACGTCCGCCAACAATAAATCCGTTATTGGTGTCTTTAACTTTTTCTAATTGCTGAATAAGCTCCAAGCCCAATGAACGCAGCTGGCCATCATCTAGAGATTTCGACCAAAGTGTTAAATTGATAATTGGTACGTCGTCAATCTCTTTAGGTTTAATTAAAGGTTGTTTAGCACCTGGCGGCATAAAGTCAAGATTGGCAAGCATTTTATCTCGCACCTTGATGATCGAGGCATTCATGTCTTGACCTACATCAAATTCTACGGTAATAATACCTTGGCCCTTATCACTAACAGAGTAGACGTGCTTCACACCTAAAATGTGAGACATTAGGCGCTCTAATGGTTTGACAACAATATTAGCCACTTCCTCTGAAGAAGCACCCGGATATTCAATAAATAAATCGATCAGTGGTACAGATATTTGAGGATCTTCTTGTCTTGGTGTTGAGATTAAACCGATAACACCTGCGCCGAGCATGGCGAAGAAAATAATAATCGATAGCGGAGAGGTGATAAAGGCTTTTGTCAGCTTTCCAGCTATACCTAAATCCACTTCATCGTTCGGCATTGTGTTATTATTTGACATGGTTTATATATTAAATGTCTATTCCTGAAACCATTAAAATATTTGGATTAGCAACAATCTTTTCGCCAATCTTTAATCCTGATAAAACACTCTTTTTATTAGTACCAACTTGCTCACCTAGACGAACAAAACGTAATTCTGTTTTGTTTGTTAACGGGCTAATAACAAAAACACTGGGTAGTGATGAGCGCCACATAATTGCTGATTCTAGTACAATTGGTGTCAATACGCCTGAATCTGTCTCAAAAATTTCAACTTCAGCATAAGCGCCTGGTAGTACTGGTACATTTGCTGGCAAGTCAAATTTAACTTTAACACTGTGCTTAGCGTTATCTGCAATCGGATAAATTTGAGCTAATTTTGCCTCAACAACAATATTTGCAATATCTAGCTTAATACGGTAATTTGTATCCAGTTTTAAGCTTCTAACTAATCTTGAAGGAATGTTAACCTCAACCTGAAGGTCTTTGATATTGGCAAATTTAAGCAACATTTGACCGGGTTGAACAATATCACCAACATTAATTGGCTTGGCTACAATAACACCATCAAATGGTGCGCTAACATTTGCATCTTTAAGGCGTGACTCAATTTGCTTTAAGTTGTTCTCAGCTTGGATTAGTTTGTTTTTAGCTTGTTGGTAAGAAGTGTATCTTGAAGTTCTATTGGCAAATTTATCAAATTCTGGATTGCCTTGTCCGCTCATCTTTAGCATTGGATCAGTAAACATTGAGAACATGCCAGGCACACCACCCAACATGCCACCACCATTTGGCGATACAATTGATTGTGAATATTGCACACCTGCATTTCTAAGCGATTCATTTGCAGAGGCAATTTCGGCGTAGGCTGAATCGCGTTGTGCTTGAATAGAATCTTGCTCCAAGGTTATCAAAATAGTGCCTTTTTTAAACATATCACCTTCTCGGCCACTTACACTTAAAACATCACCAGATACTTGTGCTGATAAATTAACCTGCGAAGAAGATACAACCGCACCTCCTAATAAAGCTCTTTTATCCAAAGACATGCCGCCAACTGTTTGAATGTTGTAAACCGACTCAAAACTACTCGCATTATGATTGATGATTTGCGATTGTGCAGGCACTGAAAATACGAGTAAAACGGATGCGACTAAAGGTGTGATTGTTGAGCTCATAGTTAATCTGTTTTTTTTAATGTTAAGGAATATTATTAATCAGAATTTTATATGATTCATTTTGCTTGTGTTTGTTATTTAATTTAAATAAATATCAATCTTTTTAATTGTATTGCAACCCTTTGTTTTTTAACAATTAATTAAATTATTTATTTTATTTGAGTATATGAAATTTTTATTATATATTGGCACTATAATATACGACATTTATTTAGTTATTTTAAGGCAGTAATGGCAATTGCATTCACCCCTGGAGAACCTGCAGGAATCGGTCCTGATTTGGCAGTTATCTATGCACAAAAAAAGACAGATAAAAACCTGTTAATTTTTGCAGATCCAGATGTATTACTGGAGCGTGCAAAATTACTCAAATTACCACTTAAAATTGTTGAATCAAATCAGTCATACAATGATGGCGAGCTTTGTGTTCATCCTGTTAAAGCTAATGATGCTGTTATTACTGGGGAGCTTAATGGCAGTAATGCTCAATATGTGCTTAATACGTTAGACCTTGCAACACAATATTGTTTAACAAGTCAGTGTGATGCTTTAGTTACGGGCCCTATTCATAAAGGCATTATTAACACCATCAACCCAGGATTTACTGGACATACTGAATATTTAGCCGATTTATCAAATGTAGATAAAACAGTAATGATGCTTGCTACTGAAGGCCTTCGTGTGGCACTAGCAACCACACATTTGCCACTCTCACAAGTTGCGTCAAATATTGCTAGTGAGTCCCTTGAAAAAACACTTAGTATTATTCACCACTCATTAAGAAGCTATGGAATTAAAAACCCTAATATAGTTGTTTGTGGCTTAAACCCTCATGCAGGTGAAGATGGCTGCCTTGGCATGGAGGAAATTGAAATCATCAATCCTTTAATTGCTAAGTTAAATAATCAGAGTTTTAATTTAATCGGTAGCGTTCCAGCTGATACTGCTTTTACAGTTGATGCCCTGCAGGGTGTTGATTGTGTTTTGAGTATGTATCATGATCAAGGCTTACCTATATTAAAAACTCTAGGCTTTAAAAAGGCAGTAAACATAACGCTAGGTTTACCATTCATTCGAACATCGGTTGATCATGGTACCGCCTTATCGCTAGCAGGAACTGGCAATATAAGCCTAGGTAGTCTGAATACTGCGTTAGAATATGCACAAAACTTTATCAATAAAAAAATCATTTAATTTTAAATTATCATGTCTGCAAAACATAAAGCACGCAAACGTTTCAGTCAAAATTTTCTGACAGATCAAAAAATTATTGACCAAATAATTGCAACCATTGCGCCAAAACATGATGATAACATTCTTGAAATCGGCCCTGGACAAGGGGCAATGACATTGCCACTATTAGAGCGAGTTGATAAACTTAATGTTATCGAGATTGATCGAGATTTAATTGAAATTTTAGAATCTTACAGCAAGCCAAATCTTGTTATTCATGAAGGCGATGCGCTTAACTTTGATCTGGCTCAATTTAACCCACCGATTAGAGTGATAGGAAATCTTCCTTATAATATTTCCTCTCCTATCTTATTTCACTTACTCGACAATCGAGACAAAGTTATTGATATGACGTTTATGCTGCAAAAAGAAGTGGTAGAAAGAATGTCCGCATCACATGGATCTAAAATTTATGGTCGTCTCAGTGTTATGATGCAGGCATTTTTTGAGGTTGAACTAATCTTTGTTGTGCCACCTGAGTCGTTTGAACCTGCACCAAAGGTTGATTCTGCCATTGTCTATCTGGTGCCACTTAAAACTTGTAAAGTTGGCAATATTGAAATTTTCGAACAGATGGTCAAGGTCTCTTTTGCTCATCGTCGAAAAACACTACGCAACTGTTTAAAATCTTTATTAACCCAAGAGCAAACTCAAATTGATTTGTCACAACGTGCAGAAATGCTTGACATTGATGCTTTTATTACCCTAGCCAAAGACTATGAAAAACAACATTAGCATTGATGTTAAAGTAAATTTTATTGAAGAACAGTCAAACGCCTCAATCAATCAATATACTTTTGCTTACACCATTACCATTACTAACAATGGCTCGATTGGCGCACAATTGCTTACTAGACGCTGGCGAATACAGGACGAAACTGGCCATACAGAAGATGTTATTGGTGAGGGTGTTGTGGGAGAGCGACCACACTTACTACCAGGCGAGTCATATCAGTATTCTTCAGGATCGGTAATAAAGACCCCTACTGGCACCATGAAAGGCGCCTACGGTATGGTTAATGATGAAGGTGAACGCTTTGAAGCTGATATTGCTGAATTTATACTAAGCGAGCCGTACACGCTGCACTAATGGCAGATTATCTTATTGGTGATATTCAAGGCTGTTACGACTCTTTACAGGCTTTATTAAAAAAAATAAACTTCTCTCTAGATAAGGATCAATTGTTTTTTTTGGGTGATGTTGTTAACCGTGGCGATAAATCTCTAGAAACCTTACGCTTTATTAGAGATAATTCAGACAACACCTCGATGGTATTGGGTAATCATGATTTTCATTTGCTAGCTTGTGTTTTTGGTAGTATTAGACCTAGCAATAAAGACACTTTTACTGATGTTATTAATGCAAAAGATGCCTCTCTATTGCTAGAATTTCTTGCTAATCAGCCACTGTTTATTCAACATCAAGACGCGTTAATGGTGCATGCGGGTATCCCTCCTAATTGGGATTTAAATACGCTCAAATCGCAAGCTCAGCAGGTGCAAGCACACTTGCAATCTGATGATTTAAGTGGATTTTTAAGCAAAATGTATAATAACAATCCTTATACATGGGCTGAGGATTTAAGTGAATTAGAGCAATGTCAATACACCATTAACGCATTAATGCGACTGCGTTTTTGTAAAGCTAATGGTGAGCTAGAATTTAAACATAAAATGAATTTTAACCAAGCGCCAAGTGGCTATAAAGCCTGGTTTGAATATGAAAATCGAGTACTGAAAAATACAGATATTTTCTTTGGACATTGGTCCACACTTGAAAATGTTAATCAAGCTCATATTTATCCAATGGATCATGGTTGTATCTGGGGTGGTGAATTAAGCGCTATACGATTATCAGATAAACGAATTTTTTCGCTTAAGTGTTAAAGTTCGATTTGCGCTTCAAATACAAATTCAGCTGGGCCGGATAAAAAGACCGAGCCACCTTGTTGATATTCAATCAATACATCGCCACCAGTGAGATGAACCACAACTTGACTATCAAGCAATCCTTGTTCAACGCCGTGCACCACTGCTGCACACGCACCACTGCCACAGGCAAGCGTTTCTGCTGAACCACGCTCATAAACACGTAAATTAATTTCTCCACGATTAAGCACTTGCATAAAGCCAATGTTAGCCTGATTTGGAAGTAAATCACTTGCTTGTATTTGCATGGAAATATCGTTAATTTCAATATTGGAAATATCATTAACAGTCAAAATACAATGTGGATTTCCCATGGAAATAACACCCATGTCAAAGTTTTCAATCTGATAGATTGGTTGCACATGTTCAGCAATGAGTGGAATACTGCTTGGTTCAAATCTAGGCTTGCCCATGTCAACGTGTACAGTGTTGTCTGCGTTAATCTGTAATGTAATAACACTCGAATGAGTTTCAACCGTGATTGGATTGCTTGAAGTTAATCCTTTTTCACGAACAAAGCGCGCAAAACAACGAGCACCATTGCCACACTGCTCCACTTCAGAGCCATCTGCATTGTAAATTACATATCGAAAATCAATGCCAACTGTGGAGCTTTTTTCCACAACCAGTAATTGGTCAAAACCAACACCAAAATGTCGATTGGACAATTCTACGATTTGCTCGATATTAAAATTAATGTCGCCATTAGTATTGTCAACCACCATAAAGTCATTACCAAGACCGTGCATTTTTGTAAACTGAATCATCATAAGCTTTATTTTATCCACTTATAAAGCTCAAGGTTAATAAAAACAATAGTTCTGATAAAATATCCACACTATTTATACACAAGGCAATCCATGCAAACACCAAGTAATATTACCCTCAATAAAGATAAAAACTTATTAACACTGACTTTTGATGGCATCGAATACCCATTAACAACTGAATTTTTAAGAATTTACTCTCCTTCTGCAGAGGTTGTGGGACATGGTCCAGGTCAAGAAACATTACAACTTGATAAAGAAAATGTAAAGGTTGATCGTATCAAACCGACAGGTAATTACGCAATCGTTTTGTTCTTTAGTGATGGACATGATAGTGGTATTTACTCGTGGGAGCATTTACATAAATTGGCTACAAACAAAGATGACTTATGGTCAAACTATCTAAAACGCCTTAAAGAAGCGGGGCATTCTCACTCGCAACTGTAGGTTAGTATGGGTTTTTTAACCGCCCTACTACCTTTTATTGTTACCATTGGAATTTTGGTAACCATTCATGAGTACGGTCACTATTGGGTGGCTAAAAAATGCAATGTTAAGGTATTAAGATTTTCCGTTGGATTTGGCAAGGTGATTAAATCATTCAAGCGTGGTGAAACAGAATTTACTCTGTGTGCTATTCCACTGGGTGGTTATGTCAAGATGTTGGATGAGCGTGAGGCTGACGTTGCTGAATTTGAACGTCATCGTGCGTTTAATCAAAAATCTGTTTATCAGCGTTTTGCTATTGTTACAGCGGGCCCAATTGCAAATTTTTTATTAGCAATACTACTCTACACAGTTATTTTTATTGTTGGTGTTAACGGCTTCAAGCCGGTTGTTGGTACGCTAACAAATGGTGGAATTTTTAATCAATCAGGATTACAAGTAGGTGATGATCTACTTAGTATAAATAATACACCAACGCCTAGTATAAGTGAATTTTCCATTCAATTTATCCAAGCAATTGGAACTAAGCCGATTACCATTCAAACCCGCTCTAAAGAATTGAATCTCAAAACTTCCGAGTTACATTTAACGGGTGATTTTTTAGCCAATCCCGAGCAAGGTATTAATCATTATCTTGGTTTTAAATTTGCCACACCGATTATTCCAGCCATTCTTGATCAAGTTGTTATAAGCTCTGCCGCCAGCATAGCGGGGCTTCAATCCGGCGATGAGATTCTTAGTGCTAATGATATAACTATTAATAGCTGGCAGGAATTTGTCAAGGTGATACAAACAACACCAATCAAGCCTATTAAGCTTATTATTAAGCGTGGTAATGAAGAATTAGCTCTTAGTCTAGCACCAAAATTAATTAACAATTCACCCAAGGCTGGTGTGAGTGTTGCACTTCCAGAAAATTATCTTAAAGAGTGGCAAGTTGTTATTCAAAAAAATCCAATTGATGCTTTGCTTTCTGCCAGTACAAAAGTTTATCAGCTTACTTTACTTAATTTAAAAATGATCAAAAAAATGATTGTTGGTGAGGCGTCAATTGATCAAATTAGCGGACCGGTTAGTATTGCTAATTATGCAGGCAGAAGTGCCGAAGTTGGCTTGGTGTCATTTTTGTCTTTTTTGGCATTAATTAGTATTGGGCTTGGCTTGCTTAATTTGCTACCCATTCCTCTACTTGATGGCGGACATTTGTTTTTTTATTTAATAGAGATTGTCAAAGGATCTACTGTTAGCGAAACTACACAACAAATTTTTGCCAAGTTTGGCTTATTTGTTATTCTTTCATTAACATTTGTTGCGCTGTATAATGACTTGATACGTTTATTATAATTTACTCAAATTTATGAAAAAAATCGCCCTACAATTATTAATTTCTGCCAGTATTTTTAGTGTATCTTCCGCACTTGCCGACCCTATTAAAAGCATTGAAATACTAGGCTTAGACTCTATTTCTAGAGGTACTGTACTGAGCTATTTACCAGTTGAGGCTGGTGACGATTACAACAATCAAATCTCAGGTCAGATTATCCGTGATCTATATAAAACTAATTTCTTTAAAGATATTGAAGTTTCACAAATTGATCAAATATTAAAAATTAAGTTGTTAGAAAATCCACATATCAAGTATGTTGATGTGCTTAATTATTCAGATAAAGTTATCGAAGAAGAGGCGTTAAATCAAATTCTGAAAAATATGGATTTATCCCAGGGTAAGATTTTTAACAAAAGACAGCTAGATAAACTTATCTCGCAGCTTGAAGCTTCTTATATTTCGAAAGGCTATTACGGCATCAATATCAGTAAAAAAATTGATATTGATGCACAAAATAGAGTGAGTATCGAGATTGACATTAACGAAGGTGATGTAGCTAGAATTAGTTCAATGAAAATCTCTGGTGGTAGCGTTCATGATGAAGATGAGCTATTAGATCTATTTGATATTGGTGAGGCTGATTTCTTTGTCCTGAATCATTTCACTGAAAAAGATCACTACTCTAAAGTGGCACTGGACGCTGGCATTGAAGCGATGAAATCACTCTATATTAATTCAGGTTATTTAGATTTTAAGATTGAACAAATTAAAACAATCCTATCTGATGATAAAGAAAATATTGATATTGATATTCAAGTGAGCGAAGGTGCTGAATATAAAGTTGGCGCTATTAACTTTACCGGAGACTTGCTTAATCAATCTATTAAAGAGTTAAAAGATCTACTAACTATTAATTCAGGCGATATTTTTGAACGTAAAAAGGTTATCGAAAGTATTCAGGCAATTACTGATGTATTTGCCGATCAAGGCTATGCATTTGCCAAAATCAATCCAATTACTATTGAAGATAAAAAAACGCATGTTATTGACTTAAGTATTGATGTAGCACTCAACAAAAAAGTTTATATCAATCGTATTACTATTGTTGGCAATACCCGAACTCAGGATGAAGTAATTCGTCGTGAAATTGGCATTAACGAAGGCGGCCTGTATTCAAATACAGAGCTTGACGAATCGATTAAAAAAATCAAGCGTCTTGGATTCTTCTCAGATGTAAAGATGGAAGTCTCAAAACTTAAAGATTTTGAAGATAAGATTAACCTACACTTTAGCGTAGAAGAGACCAAAACAGGTGCCTTCTCTATTGGATTCTCACATTCTAACAGCTCAGGTGCTGCCTTTAACATGGGTATCAAAGAAAACAATTTCTTAGGTACGGGTAATACACTTAATGCAGCATTCTCAAATTCTGAAGCGGTACAAGAGATGAGCTTTTACTTCTCAGACCCACACTTTACAGCGGATAAACACTCAATTAGTTATGGTATTTTTACTAAATCTATTGATGGATCTGAACTTGATGTCTCCTCTTATAAAATTGACGAGACTGGGTTTAGCTTAGGCTACGGCATCCCCTTAACTGAAGAAACCCGCATTGGCGCTGATTTAAGGGTGTCAACTCGTGATATCACATGTGGCACAACTTTTGCTGGATTAAATTATGAGCAGGCTCAGTGTGCCAGTAATGATAAAACTGAAGTTAAAACTAATCTTAACTGGTCAAATAATACTTTGGATAGTTTTAACTACCCAACTGAAGGTAGTAAAAACAATGTTAGCTTTGATTTAACCTTGCCAATTGCTGATTTTCAATATTATAAATTAGACGCGTCACATAAAAGTTACTACCCAATTGGTAATGATTTAACTTTTACCTTAAAGGGTAGTATCGGTCTTGCGCAAGGTTATGGCGATAAAGACCTGCCTTTTTTTAAGCGTTACTACGGAGGTGGCTCATCTTCCGTTCGTGGATTTGACTTCAACTCTTTAGGTATAACTTATGATGATGGCAAAGCCAAAGGTGGTGAATTATCCATGCTAGCTGGCACCTCAGTTATTTCACCGATGAAATTTATTAATGACAGTAAAAATATGCGCATGAGTGCGTTTATTGATATGGGTGCCGTTGAAGAAAAAGCATCTGATATTGGTTTTGATCAAATTCGAGCTTCAACTGGTGTGGCTTTTTCATGGCTAACACCTGTTGGACCACTCGGTATTTACGCCGCCAAGCCTTTAATTAAAAAAACAAATGATAAAACCAAAACCATTGAATTTACCTTAGGCACAAGCTTCTAGTTTCATGCAAACTCTGGGAGAGATTGCAGTGTTAATCGATGCTGAATTAATTGGCGATGCTAACTTTGAAATTATAGGTTTAGCAAGTATTGAATTGGCACAATCGAAACAACTTAGTTACGTTGTCAGTAATAAATATGCAAATCAACTAACTAACTCTCTAGCTGGTGCTGTAATTATCAACAAATCCCTAAAAGACGCTTGCAAAACTAATGCTTTGATTGTTACTGATGTTTATCTTGCTTTTGCAAAGCTAACGCATAAATTCAAACATAAAATCTCACACACTAGTGGCATTCATGCTAGTGTCAATATCAGTCAAGCGCAAGTTGCAGATAATTGTACGATTGGTAAAAATGTAGTCATCGGAAAAAATACTGTTATTAGTGCAAATGTAGTAATTGAGGATAATACAATTATTGGAAATAATTGCTCAATAGGCTCAAACGTGTCTATTCTTCAAGGCTCAGTTATTGGTAGCAATGTAATCATCGCCTCTGGCGTTGTTATTGGCTCTGAAGGCTTTGGTAATGCACGAGATGTTAATAAGCATTGGCATACTATTGCTCATTTGGGTAATGTTGTAATCGATGATGGTGTCAATATTGGTGCCAATACCACAATCGATAGAGGCACACTTGAAAATACCCATATTCATCGTGGCGTTAGACTCGACAACCTGATTCAGGTTGCTCATAACGTTATCATTGGTGAAGACAGTGCTATTGCCGCCTCTTGTGCAATAGCTGGTAGTGCAACCATCGGCAAACGTTGTATGATTGGCGGTATGGCTGGTATTATTGGGCATATTAATATTTGTGATGATGTTATTATTAACGCTAAAAGTGTCGTTAACAAAAGCATTACCGCACCTGGAATGTACACTGGAATTATGCCATTAATGCCTCATAAAAAATGGCAGATTGTCAGTATCTGGCTAACAAAACTTGATAAAATCACTCGATATTTAAACATTAAACTTAAAAATTTAAAAGGAAATTAACCATGGTAATGAATATTCAAGACGTTAAAAACTACCTACCTCATCGCTACCCTTTTTTACTAATTGATCGAGTATTAGAGTTGGAAATTGGAAGGTCAATTACCGCCTTAAAAAATGTTACTTTTAACGAGCCACAATTTACTGGGCACTTTCCTAATCAACCAATTATGCCAGGCGTTATGATTGTGGAAGCTTTGGCGCAAGCTACTGGCATCCTGGCATTTAAATCGGAGGTGGGTAAGCCTATTGATGGTCAAATTTACATGTTGGTAGGCATTGACAAAGTGCGCTTTAAACGTATGGTTGAGCCAGGCGATCAACTATTGCTAGAGGCTGAAGTAATGACGGTTAAACGCGGAATTTGGAAATTTAAATGTAAAGCAACTGTCGATGGAGTGTTAGTTACTTCAGCTGAACTAATGTGTACGCAAAAGACAGCCGACTAACGCAAATAAATTCTTGAGGAGAGTAAAATGGCGATAGATCCAAGTGCAATTATAGATCCAACTGCAAAAGTACATAAAAATGCAGAAATTTGCGCCTATGCTATTATTGGTGCTAACGTTGAAATTGGTTCAGGTACGATTGTTGAATCACATGCAGTTATCCAAGGTCCAACCAAAATTGGCAAAAATAACCATATTTATTCATTTGCTTCAATTGGTGGCGATCCGCAAGATATCACCTATGAAGAAGGTCAAGAATCTAATTTAGTCATTGGTGATGACAACCTAATTCGAGAATTTTGCACCATTAATCGTGGCACTGAAAAAGAAAAATCTCTAACTCGTATGGGTTCTAACAATATGCTGATGGCATATGTTCATATTGCTCACGACTGTCAAATTGGCAATCACATTATTATGTCTAATAATGCCTCATTAGCAGGACATGTTCGCGTCCATGATTGGGCAATTCTGGGTGGATTCACTCTAGTTAAGCAATTTTGTATGATTGGTATGCACACTTATATTGGTATGGGTTGTCAGGTTAATAAGGACATTCCCGCCTATATGGTGGCATCTGGTACACAGACTCGAGTACGCAGTATTAATGCCGAAGGTATGCGACGACGCGGCTTTTCGTCAAGTGCTATTGCCTCTATTAAGCGCGCTTTTAAGGTAGTTTACAGGGAGTCAACTGGCCGACTATTGGATCAAATGCTTAAAGAATTAGAAATTTCTGAATCAGATAGTCCAGAAGTGATGCAATTTGTTAATTGTATTCGTGGCTCAAAAGTGGGCATTATGCGTGGTCCGGTCGAGGAATAATAGCTAGACTACTTATGGATAAAACCTTTTTAAAGTCAAGTAGCATTGTTACTGCCATGACTTTTCTTTCGCGTATTTTAGGTTTAGTACGCGATTTCTTTATTGCTAAATTTTTCGGTGCAAATGAATTAACAGATGCCTTTCTAGTCGCTTTTCGTATACCAAACTTTCTCAGACGATTATTTGGTGAAGGCGCATTTTCTCAAGCTTTTGTACCTATTTTGGCAGAAGCCAAAGCCAATGAGAGCGAAGCTGAAGTTCAAAATATTATCAATCATATTGGTACTAAATTTCTAAAAGTACTGATAATTATCACCCTAATTGCTGTGATTGCAGCGCCAGTAATTATTTTTATGTTTGCTTGGGGTTTTTATTTTAATGAAAATTTGACCAAATTTAATCTGGCATCAGACATGCTGCGCATTACCTTTCCATATCTGTTACTTATCTCGCTAACAGCGTTTTCAGGTAGTATTTTAAACACTTATGATAAATTTGCAGTACCGGCATTCACGCCAGTACTGCTTAATGTTAGTATGATTTTATCCAGTGTTTATTTATCGCAATATCTAGATGAACCTATCATGGCATTGGCTTGGGGCGTTCTGATTGGTGGAATTTTACAATTATTATTTCAAATTCCATTTTTATTAAAAATTGGTAAATTACCTAAATTGTCAAAAGGTGATCACGTTGCAGTAAAAACCCTTAAAAAACGCATGCTTCCTGCCCTATTTGGGGTTTCAGTTTCTCAGATCAATCTATTAATCGATACCATGATCGCTTCTGTTTTGGTGAGTGGCAGTGTTTCTTGGTTGTATTATTCTGATCGTTTGTTGGAATTACCATTAGCACTTATTGGCATTGCGCTTGCAACTGTCGCCCTGGTAAAACTTAGCAAGCATTATGCTAATAAAAAGCATCAACAGTTTACAAATACTGTTGATTATGCATTAAAACTCGGGCTACTGCTTGGTCTGCCAGCTTGCGCTGGATTGGTGCTATTAGCCAAGCCCTTGATTATTACCTTATTCCAATATGATGCTTTTAGTGCTTTTGCAGCATACCAATCTTCTTTAAGTCTAATGGCTTATGGATCTGGCCTTGTGGCCTTTATAACGGTTAAAGTTTTAGCGCCTGTATTTTTAGCCAGAGGTGATACCAAAACCCCAGTTAAAGCTGGTGTTATCGCCATGCTATCAAATGTTGTATTAAATATTATTTTTGGCTATTATTTTGATCATGTCGGCCTTGCTGCGGCCACTTCAATTTCTGCTGTGATCAATGGATTGTTGCTGTATTACTATTTAAAACAACAGTCTATTTTTGTTTTTTCTCAGGATTTAAGCAAAATGTTTTTTAAAGTTTTGCTTGCAAGCTTTATAATGACAATCTTTATTTTGAACTTTGATCAAACACAAGGTGTTTATTTAAATGCAGATGCATTTTCTCGAATAACCATGTTGGTGACAACGATTGTTTTGTCAATGTTCATTTATTTTTTAAGTCTAAAATTGTTAGGCATTAATATGAGAAAATTATGAATACTGTACACTGTGTAAAACTAAATGAAGAGCTTGAAGCGTTAGATCGTGCACCCTACCCTGGTGAATTGGGAAAAAGAATTTTGGCCAACGTGTCGAAACAAGGATGGCAACAATGGCTAGATCATCAAACCATGATTATCAATGAAAACAACCTAAGTATGATGGATCCTAATGCGCAAAAACATCTTAAAGAGCAAATGGATAAATTCTTCTTTTCAGCAGAAGGCGCTGATGACATTAAGGGCTACACACCTAATGAATAATGGCGTGTTATTTATCGTTGCTGCACCATCTGGTTGCGGAAAAACTTCTTTGGTTAAGGCTTTAATTGAAAAAACTGATAATTTGTGCGTTTCCGTATCACACACAACTCGTGTAGCACGCTCTGGTGAAGAGCATGGCAAGAATTATTTCTTTGTCTCTGAACAAGAGTTTGATCGAATTAAAGCAAATAACGGATTTATTGAATCAGCCCAAGTATTTGACAACCACTATGGCAGTGCCAAGCAAACTGTTAGAGATTTATTAAAATCTGGTACCGATGTGATTTTAGAAATTGACTGGCAAGGTGCAAGACAAGTCAAAAAGAGTTTTACTGATGCCATCGGTATTTTCATCTTGCCACCTTCTGAAGCTGCACTGCGCGAACGTTTAACTGGTCGAGGTCAAGATGACAAAAGTATTATCGATCGTCGTATGCAAGATGCAGTCAGTGAAATGCGTCATTATGACGAATTTGATTACCTGGTTATTAATGATAATTTCAATCTAGCACTAGATGACTTATCTACCATTATTCATTCTCAGCGCTTCTTACTCTCTCAGCAATCTGAAAAGTATCTGTCCTTGCTTAACTCATTGATTTAACCTATAATATTAATCCTTAATAATATTACTTAAATCTTCTTATTTAATGAGTCCAGAATTAGCCCTGCCTACTAAAAATGCTTCTAGTGCATTAGGTGTTCAAAAATATCCGCCAATTTTAACGCCCGAAGAAGAGCGTGAATTAGCTATTAAACTGTATGAAAATCATGATTTAAGTGCTGCTAGAGAATTAGTTTTGTCACATATGCGCTTTGTTGCTTTTATTGCCCATGGCTATAAGGGCTATGGCCTAGAGCAGGCAGACTTAATTCAGGAAGGTACAATTGGTTTAATGAAAGCAGTTAAGCGCTTCAATCCCAACAAGAATGTTCGCCTTGCTTCTTTTGCCGTATATTGGATTCGTGCAGAAATTCATGAATTTATCTTTAAGAATTGGAAAATTGTTAAAGTTGCAACCACTAAAGCTCAGCGTAAACTCTTTTTTAAACTAAAAAAAGCCAAAGCTCAAATATACAGCTCACTTAACAACGATCAAGCTGATCAAATTGCTGATGATTTAGGTGTTAGGCGCAAAGACGTTCTAGAAATGGAATCTCGTTTGCAGTTTAATGATGTAACTTTTGAAAACTCTGATGATGAAGATTCCAATGCGCCAGAGCAATATCTCACTAATGAAAATACACAAACGCCAGAGCAGTTACTACTGATTGATGATTCTCAAAAAAATCAACAACAACAATTGTATAAAGCACTTTCTTCTTTGGATGATCGAAGTTTGGATATTTTACAATCAAGATACTTGAAAGAAGAAAAAACAACCCTACATACTCTAGCAGACAAGTACGGTGTTTCTGCAGAAAGAGTTCGCCAGCTTGAAAACAAAGCCATGCAAAAACTTAGGCTAAGTCTAGAAGAATCAATCCTTTAGTCTTAACTAAATTTATAAGCATTACTCATTCAATTAATTAGGAGAAACAATGAACATTCGTCCCACACGCGATCGCGTGATTGTTCGTAGAACGCAAGAAGAAAAAACCACTGCAAGTGGTTTAATCATTCCAGACTCAGCTACTGAAAAACCTTCACAA